>DORE01000027.1 GCA_003514305.1 Gammaproteobacteria bacterium
TGCCTATAGTGTCGCATAGTGGTAAAAAGTGGTGTTTTTAGTATTTAAGTGGGATCAAGTGGAAAATATAGGCTGCGAGCTTCGGCGAGGGAATTTGGGTACAGGGCATGTTTCGTGGCATCAACGCAATCAATCTGGACGCTAAAGGACGAATGGCCATGCCAGCTCGTTATCGCGAGCAGTTGGTAGCTGGCAGCGCCGGCCGGATGGTCGTTACAATCGATACGAATCATCGTTGTCTGCTACTTTATCCCTTGCCAGAGTGGGAGCAGATTGAGCGACAAATTGAGTCCCTCTCCAGCTTCGACCCCATGTCTCAACGGGTTAAGCATCTACTGATAGGTCATGCGAACGATCTGGAACTCGATAACAGTGGACGCATTTTGCTGCCCCAGGAACTCCGGCAGTACGCGGAATTAGAAAAGCATATTTGTCTAATTGGGCAGGGTAAGAAATTAGAAATCTGGGACCAGCAAAGCTGGTCTGAACAGCGAGATAACTGGCTTACGGAGAGCGCTGCAGAAGGTGAGCTGCCAGAAAATCTGAGAACGCTTTCGCTTTAACCGAACGCAAAGGCGGCCAGTACTAATGAGGCATCATGAAACTGTTCTGCAACGAGAAGCGGTATCAGCTCTAAAT
This sequence comes from Gammaproteobacteria bacterium, assembly GCA_003514305.1. Classification (GTDB taxonomy): domain Bacteria; phylum Pseudomonadota; class Gammaproteobacteria; order Pseudomonadales; family Pseudohongiellaceae; genus UBA9145. The sequence goes on from DORE01000027.1 coordinate 640, forward strand.
GTTCGTCCTGATGGTAGATACGTAGACGCTACCTTCGGTCGCGGAGGACATGCTAGAGCAATATTGGATATTTTAGGTGTGGAGGGGGTGCTTCTGGCGCTGGACCGCGATCCCGAAGCGATCGCGGTCGCTCAGGAGCTCATGGGGCAAGACCCCCGTGTGATTGTCGTAAAAACACCATTTGGCGCATTGGAGCGCGTTATGGTGGAAAAGCAGTTGCGTTGCACGGTAAACGGAGTGTTGTTCGACCTGGGCGTGTCTTCTCCACAACTCGATGACCCCGTCCGCGGGTTCAGTTTCATGCGAGATGGCCCGCTCGATATGAGAATGGACAGTGAAACAACAGACTCTGCGGCAGATTGGCTTGCTAGTGCCACAGAACAACAGATAGCTGATGTGATTTACAGACTGGGGGAAGAGCGCCATTCAAGAAGAATAGCCCGGGCTATTGTGAAGGCAAGGACTCGTATGGCGATAACGCGAACCGGTCAACTTGCAGAAATTGTCAAGCAGGCTCACCCTGCCTGGGAAAAGCACAAGCATCCTGCCACTAGAACATTTCAGGCAATACGCATGCATATCAACAACGAGCTATCCGAGTTGACATCGGCGCTTGAAGCCGCCGTAAACAATCTTGCCGTTGGTGGCCGGCTTGTGGTGATAAGTTTTCATTCCCTTGAAGATCGAATAGTCAAGAAATTCATGGCGAAGTGCTCTAAAGGGGACGCTTTTCCTCGAGATGTTCCAGTCACCGCTGAGCAGCTTTGCCCTTCCCTCAAATTGATTGGTCGTCCAATACGCCCGGCAACGGATGAAGTTCAGACAAACAACAGAGCTCGCAGCGCCGTGATGAGAGTAGCAGAAAAACTTGAAGCCCGACCGGCGGTGAATTTGTGAGCGCATCCTATATCAGATTTGCAGAGCGGCAGGAAAGCCCTGAGCGCGAGGCCCCCGAGTCAATTTCTGTTTGGCTTGGTTTTGCCTCCGGACGATCCGTGCTTATGTATATTTTACTGACTTCCTTGCTTGCATCTGGCCTGATGGTTGTAAAAACAACCCATGAAAATAGGCTTGCTTTCAACGAGCTTCAGCTGCTACGCGAAGAGGCAAATCAGTTGGACGTGGAATGGGGCCAACTGTTGCTTGAGCAAAGTACATTTGGGCTGGACGGCCGGATAGAGCAGAAGGCAACGCGGGAACTGCAAATGCAAGTCCCACAAATTAGTGACATTATTGTGGTGAGCCTGCATGATCAAGAGCCTTAAATCAATGATGAGCCAGTGGCGGGTGCTTCTAGTCCTGTCGGCTTTGTTCCTCTGTGTCTTAACTATCGCGTGGAAGTTAAGCACCCTTCATGTGCTGCAGAGCGATTTTCTTAAATTAGAGGGTGACAAACGCACGATTCGGAATATTCCACTTGTTGCGCATCGGGGCTTGATTACTGATCGGAACGGTGAACCGCTTGCGGTCAGTACTCCGGTTCAGTCGATCTGGGTGGATCCAAGCAAGCTGGTCGATGCTCCGGACATCACGGAAGCATTGGCGGCTGCATTGGAGCTAAATCCCGAATTGCTGGCCAATTCAATTGCGAGCCATGCGTCTGCCAAGTTTCTCTACGTGAAAAGGAGGCTGGCTCCGGCTGACGCAAAAAAAGTGCTAGACCTGGACCTAAGTCATGTGGGCACACAACAGGAATATCAGAGATTTTACCCACAGGGCGAAGTAACGTCACATTTGATCGGCTTCAGCAATATAGACGATATTGGTCAGGAAGGCCTGGAGTTGACGTACAACGATTGGCTGAGTGGCACACCGGGTAAGCGTCAGATAATCCAGGATCGCCGTGGCCATATTATTGAGGAGCTCCATACTATCCAACCCGCTGAGCCGGGGCAAAATCTGTCTCTTTCAATTGACTTTCAGTTACAAAACCTTGCGTATCGATCTCTGAAGGCGGAATTTATTACCCGTCGTGCTAAGGCAGCGTCTGTGGTCGTTCTCGATGTGAGCACAGGTGAGGTTTTGGCGATGGTGAATCAGCCGTCCTACAACCCCCACAATAAAGCTGAATTGACAGATTTTAGTGTTCTCCGAAACCGAGCAATTACTGACGTTTTTGAACCTGGCTCGACTGTCAAGCCTTTTACTATCGTCGCCGCTCTGGAGTCTGCATTATTTGAACCAGAAACCATTATAGAAACGAGCCCTGGCTGGATGATGATTGGTCCAAATGAGGTTAAGGATATCTTCAATTACGGCACATTAAGTTTGTCTTCTGTGATAACTAAATCCAGCAACATCGGGACCAGTAAAATAGCATTTAAAATAGGTGCAGAGCCGATTCGAGATGTGTTGCAAAGGGCAGGGTTTGGAGAGGTTCCGGGGACAAGTTTTCCCGGAGAGCGCGGAGGCGTATTGCCTAGTCCTCGTCGCTGGAGCCCCATTGAAACAGCGACTCTGTCTTACGGTTATGGCTTGTCGGCTTCGGCGCTTCAGTTGGCTATTGCGTACTCCGTGATAGCCGACAGTGGTATCCGAAAGCCTGTTTCATTGTTAAAACTTTCAGATGAAGAGCTTAAGCAGCTTCCTCGGTCGCAGGTCATTAGCTCGGCTATCACTACTCAGGTCAAGGCAATGCTTGAGACTGTCGTTGATTCAAGTCGTGGAGGATCTGCGGTTGACGCCAACATTCCATTTTATAAAGTGGCTGGCAAGACCGGTACTGCTCATGTTGTGGGTGAATACGGTTACGAGGACAATTTACACAACTCTTTTTTTGTTGGCCTGGTTCCCGCTTCGGACCCGGGGATTGTTGTTGTGGTAGTGATTAATGAGCCAAGGGGAGACGAGCATTATGGTGGGCAGGTAGCCGCGCCGGTATTTTCGCAAATAGCCGCTGGGGCGATGAGAATCTTAAACATTTCTCCAGACAAAATGCCTGCTCAAAACCTTTTGAGTAGTAGCGCCCAATGACTTCGAACCCAGCATCAACAGTCAGCATGTCAGCATCTCTGAAGGATCTTATTTGGGGTCTTGTTGATGTCGAAACCCTCTCGCTGCCTGAATTGGCGGTACCCGTCACGGGTATTCAGATCGATAGCAGAAAATTAGCTCCTGGTGATCTGTTTATCGCCTATTTTGGCCACAACCATGACGCGCGGGACTACATTCCTGCTGCGCTTGACCATGAGGTTTCTGCCGTTCTGGCTGAGTCGGGGGGTGAATGGCAAGGTGTCCAGATTGTTAGGGGCAAACCAGTAATTGCGGTGGATAATTTGACCGTAAAAATAAGTGAAGTTGCGGCAAGATTTTACGGTAGACCCAGTAACTCCCTCACTGTCTTTGGGGTCACAGGTACAAATGGTAAAACCAGTTGCTCGCAGTTTATGGCGCAAGTTCTGCGAGCCGTTGGTAAAAATTGTGGTGTCATCGGAACGCTTGGCTACGGCCCATTTGATGACTTGCTTGCAACTGATTTGACTACGCCTGATGCGGTATTTACCCAGATGGCTTTGGCAGAAATGAGTCAAAGAGGCATAGACCTTGTGGCTATGGAGGCTTCTTCAGTTGGACTGCATCAAAAGCGCGTGGCAGCCGTCAATTTTAATACAGCGATTTTTACCAATTTGTCCCGTGATCACCTGGATTATCATGAGTGCATGGAGAGCTACGCAGAAAATAAAAGGCAGCTCTTCACTATGCCTGGATTGCGCAGGGCCGTAATCAACCTTGATGACCAGTTTGCACTATCTTTCATTGATGCAGTTTCGAGCGATGTGCAGGTTTGGACATATAGTGCTTGCAATCAATCCGCGTCCGTTTATGCCAAGAATGTAACTCTCGGCCGAAATGGATTTGCCGCTGATCTAGTGACTCCGATTGGTGAGGCTAAATTGGAAGCGGAACTTCTCGGTCATTTCAATTTCAGTAACGTTCTGGCTGTTGTTACCACCATGATTGGATATTTAGAAGTCGACAGCCAAGCTTCACTGCAGGCATTGTGTGATGAAGTGTCACGACTAAAACCGGTTACTGGGCGGATGGAAATAGTGGGCAATTCTGACGTTACTGCTGTTGTCGACTATGCTCATACTCCAGATGGACTGCGCAGTGCATTAAGAGCTCTGCGTGATCACTTTGATGGGGCAATCTGGTGTGTCTTCGGCTGCGGAGGCAATCGGGATAAGGGCAAGCGCCCAATGATGGGTGAAATAGCGGAACAATACGCGGACCATATCATTCTGACGGATGATAATCCCCGCAATGAGTCGGGCGAAGGAATTGTTGAGCACATTCAGAGTGGAATGTTGGAACCCAATAGGTGCACGATAATTCGTGATCGGGCATCGGCAATCGAGGCGGCAATCAATGAGGCTGAGTCCGGCGATGTGGTATTGGTCGCGGGTAAAGGTCATGAGACCTATCAAGAAAGCAATGGGGTTCGGTTGCTCTTTAGCGACAAAAATCAGTTGCGCATAGCTCTCCAGACGCGAACCTGGAGCCCCAGAGGCCAAAAGCATTGATTGGAGAAATGTCATTTAGCGCTTTGGCAAAGACTCTGCACGCTCGTCATTTTGGGGGAGAGGTTTATTTTTCGGAACTTTCGACAGACTCCAGGAAAATTGAGGTTGGATCCGCTTTTCTTGCGCTGAAGGGAGATAAGTTCAACGGCCAAGACTTTGTGGAGTCTGCCATCAGAGCGGGCGCAAGTGGAGCGATCGTTGAGCAGTCTTGTGTTGATTCATATCCCCAATTGATTGTAAGTAATACACATGACGCGTTAAGAGATATTGCCCGACTGAATCGCGACCGGAGCAAAGCTAAGGTGGTTGCTCTTACGGGAAGTCAAGCAAAAACAACCGTGAAAGAACTGATTGCAGGGATTCTCTCTTCGAAAGCGCCGACTCTAGCCACTCAAGCGAACTTCAATAACACCATTGGGGTGCCTCTTACTCTATTAAGATTAAACGAGGAGCATCGCTATGCAGTAGTGGAAATGGGTGCTGATCGCCCTGGGGAAATCGGTTTCAGTGCTCAGGCGGCTTGCCCTGATATAGCTTTAATCACTATGGCTAGCGCTGCGCATGTAGAGGGTTTCGGTAGTTTGGCGGGCATCGTGAGAGGCAAGGGTGAAATTTTCGACCACATGAGGTCTGGTGGCACTGCAGTGCTCAATCACGATGATGTTCATGTCGGAGTCTGGATTGATCGACTGGGAGGACGCCGGTTTGTGCAGTTCTCAGCCCAACAAAGTGCCCGCACCGAATATCGCGCGCGTGATATCGAAAGTCTTGCTGATGGCCGTGTTTATTTTAACCTTGTAACTCCCAACGGGGAACTTGATATAGCGATGAAGCTACTGGGGAGACACAATGTCATGAATGCAGTTGCGGCTGCGGCGGTTGCATTTGAAGCAGGTGCAGGTCTCGGTCTCATAAAACATGGCTTGGAGTCGGCGATACCGGTCCGGGGCCGACTTTGTGCTGAAGAGGGCATTGGGGGTGCTGTGATTCTGGATGACTCCTATAACGCCAGCCCGAATTCTTTTCGCGCAGCTATTGATGTGCTGGCAACTTTCTCGGGCCAACAGATTCTAATTGTCGGTGATATGAAGGAACTTGGAAACGAGACAAG
>DORE01000144.1 GCA_003514305.1 Gammaproteobacteria bacterium
AAGTTCTCTCTTAACCAAAGGTAGTATCCACCTATCGCGATCACAGAGATCACGCTAAATGCAAGCCTCTTAGGGACTCTCGCTACAGAAATGCGTGCCATGACTGAATCCTATTTGCTGTTCGCATTCTGGCATAAAGTTCTGCAAGCGCGCACCGAATAAGCGGCAGCTTGGGGAGAGCCAACATGACAGCAATTAAATCCCGCGGACTTGGCCGGTCAGTAAGAAAACGCAGCAGACTGTCCGGAGACACATCGCGCGCCAAAGACATAAACAGCTGCGGAGCAATAGCTGGGTTGCCGGCAATTGCCCTCAGGAACACCCTATCCATCCACATTAGAAGCCCACTGTCAGGCTGAAAGCCCCGCCCCGTCCCGTCACAAAGAACACCCTTGGCGCAGCGCTCTGCCCAGCGCTGTATCCGCTTGAAGGCATATCCCGTGGACGGGCGCGCGGCTCCGACGCCGAGACCGGTGTGGATCCAACGGGGGTCTGTCGACAATACATGACTCGATAGACCCATCGGGATTACACCAAATTCTTCCCTGACTACCTGAAATTCCAAGTCACCACAGACCCGGCGCACCGATTTCAACGCATCATTACGAAGACTTTCTGGTGGTAGAGACTTCCCTGAAAAACGCGTGAATTCAACTAAAAGGGAATTCCGGTTCAGCGGCAAAACATAATCAAACATGAATCCTTCATCATCGACCCGCATGTCTTCCATGACCCGTGCTACATCATCGAGTTGGTGAGGGCCATCCAGGTTGACTTCGAATCCAAAAAAAACTTGCTTCAACAGTGCCGAGCTAACGTCAACATTTTTAGGTATTCGGGTATCCACAATTTGTTTAGCTGCAACTTTTCTTGGCTCATTAATAGCGCCACTTGGCCCACTTTCAAAAACCACTTCGATATGGTGGTCAGCCGGATTAACATCCATGACATGTGTACCCTTTAAAAGGGTGATATTTTGGTTCCGAGCAATTTGTTTCTCCATCTGATCGTAAAATCGAATTGCGGGTACGTAATGGTATTTCCAACCACTGGCAGAGGATTGCAGGTGCCTTTCTGAACCGGAACTGAACTGCCACGCCTGCCAGGATCTTGCGACCAGGTCTGCACTCTTTTGGTCTGTCTGACCTGCATTAACCCCCGCCTCCCAGAAACACCAGGATCGATCATCTGTGTAACATGAACGAGGCTCAATAATCAGAGTGCGGGGAACATGTTCCGGTTGAGTTGCCAGGCGGCATAGTGAAGATGCCAACGAAAGCCCAGAGCAACCGCCTCCGATGATGACCAACTCGTAGTTACTGCACAAGTTATCGTGATAATTCGTGTGCATAGGGCAGGCCCTTCAGGTATACATGAAGATCGGACTTATGAGGCGCATAGGGCTGTCTGCACGGGTCGGAAAAAAGCGCCCCAAGAGCGACCTGTATCTTCCGCGGTAAACTGACGTAGACGCGACCCGAGTAGACATCAAAGCCTCGCTTCGCAATCAACAACCCAATCTCCCGGTAAACAGAGGCCGCAATCTTTATTCCCTGGCGCGCTCGCGGAGGCAAAAACCTCAACCCGGCTCGACCCGATTCATAGAAGTTTTCCGCGAGAGACAGGAGGCGCTGAACCGATCCGATAGCGACCTCAGACTCCGACGTCGAGGACTCAACCAAACCCTGCGGCGAGAATTCGCCAAGCCATTGACTGGGCACATAGCATCTCCCCATCTCTGCGTCTTCTTTAATATCTCTGGCGATGTTGGTCAGCTGCATCCCGATGCCAAGATCAATGGCATGAGCTTTCGCTTTAGGGTCGCAGACGCCGAGCACATCACACATCAATAGCCCGACCGTACCTGCAACGCGGTAGCAGTAACGTAAAAGTCCTGCGTCATTCTCTATCAGTGCGGGCTGCAGGTCAGATTCGATGCCCCTGATCAGCTCCGAGATAACATCTGATTGCATCTGGCACTGAGTGGCCAGATCAATGAAGTCTTGAATTACCGGTGTTGTACTGAGATTGAGTTCCAGGTCATTTTTCAACCGGTCGAGCTCTCTCTGCGCCGCGTCAGTGTCTGACGCCTCGTCTACCAGATCATCGACAAATCGACAAAAGCGGTAGAGGCGGGCGCAGTCCACCAATTGTCGCTTATCCAGAAAACGACCAGCAAATCTAAAAGATTTCCCGTGATGGGCGAGAACACTTACTGCAGGCTCAATCGATTTAGCTTTATCGCTTATCAACATGAACTTGCTTTCTTACGCCGTGGAAAAAACTGTGCTGCTGGCTACTTCAGGCACCAGACGGTCAAGCACTTTAGCAGAGCTGACGACACCTGGAAGACCGGCGCCAGGATGAGTTCCTGCACCCACTAGGTACAGATTTTTCGGGCCCTCGGCCCTATTATGGAAACGGAACCATGCAGACTGGTTGAATAAGGGAGCCACAGAAAACCCTGCGCCGCCAACGCTGAGATAATCCTTCTTAAAGTCCTCAGGCGTCATGTAAAAGTCGGTTACTAGATTCTGTTCCAGGCCCGGGAGCATGTTTTCACTGAGTGACTCAATGATTCGCCGCCGCAACAATGGGCCTTGAGTTTCCCAGTCAATGCCGGCATTTAGGTTCGGGACTGGGGCAAGTACGTAAAACGAATCACAGCCTTCCGGAGCAAAGCTTGGATCCGTCGCTGTTGGCCTATGCAAATACAGTGAAAAGTCCTCTGGTAATGACTTACCCTTAAATATCTCGTCGAGTAATTCTCGATATCGTTGACCCAACCATATCGTATGGTGGGCTATTTCCGGATATTCCTTGTTAGTTCCGAAAAACAGCACGAACAGCCCCATCGATAGGGCATGATGCTGGTTTTTTTTTCGCGCAGCCCAGGTCTGCTCAGATGGTTCAAGCATGTGTCCGTAGAGATATTTTGGATCAACATTTGCTACTATCAAATCTGCTTTAATCTCAGACCCATTCTCAAGCTGTACTCCACGAGCTCGCTTATCTTCGATCAAGATTTTGTCGACGGTAGTATTCAGC
>DORE01000121.1 GCA_003514305.1 Gammaproteobacteria bacterium
GAATCGACGTCAGAACCGTGACCTCATCATTGATTCCGTTGGGGGAGCGGGTTATCCACCCGGCGTAATTTCTTATAACGAATTCTGGTATGAGCGTGGCAATGACACTGTCTCTGATCGGCGTACTTCTCTGGTTTACGACCCTCCCAACGGTAGATTGCCCCCGCTGAATGCTAGTGGTCGCGAGCGTAATTCGTTTGTGCGACGGATGCGACGCGGCAGTGCAGGGCCTGAGGCACGGACTCTGAATGACCGATGCATTATCAACAATCGCACGGGGCCTCCTCTTATCTCAGGATCCTACAACAACAACATGCAGCTGGTTCAAACCCGCGGACATGTCATGATCATGACTGAAATGGTTCATCATGCTCGAATTATCCCATTCGCCGAAGACTTTGAAACGCCGCTTCCGCAATGGGCGGGTCGTTCAATTGCCCGATGGGAGGATGATACCCTCGTCGTTTTAAGTAAGCATTTCTACCCTGAGTATGGCTGGCGCAATACTTCTCCGAGTCTTCGCATCGAAGAGCGGTTTACCTGGGTTGACGACAACACGCTGAATTACGACTTCACTGTCGAAGACCCAGCCATGTGGAATCAGCCTTGGTCTGCCCGATTGCCCATGCGCAGGATAGAGGAGCCGATCTTCGAGTATGCCTGTCACGAAGGTAATCATGGCTTGATGGGCATTTTGGCAGGCTGGCGGCGCTGGGAGGTTGAAGGTAAAAACAAGGGTCGTATTCCCAGTGTTGATGACGACGGGTGACGGCGAACTGCGCTGGGTGGCAGCTAAAGGAAGGACCTCGCCAGAGCATAATGCCAAGATCGCGGCGATCTATCCACGCTATGCCACTAGAGTTGTCAGGAACGGATAATCAGAAGGCGACTCAAAGAAAGTTATTGTTAGGTCTACTGGCATTGAAGGGCCTAATTTCCGGATTGATTTGGCCCCGGGTGCCGACGGCTTTGGGTCATGTAATACTGCGAGGCAGGCACTTATCCTCTTGCGAAGTCGATGCCAGACCCCGACAGGATTTGATTTTGGAGCACGCCATTGATTGGAGATGAAGCTGTGCATGTATGGCAAGTGTCTCGATTGCAAATGCCTGAGTCTGCGCAGTGTTTTATAAGTGGAGTGCTTGGCTTCATGGGAGTGATTACTCAATTGGGTCAGAGACCACTGCGTCCGCTTGCTTGTAACGAAAGCTGACCCAAGGCATGTCCCGACCCTATTGCTCAAACTGTCACTATCCGGAGCGCACCTGTGTGTGTCACGGAATTGACAGAACTCGCTTCTCTATAGACCTAACAATCTTACAGCATCCCTCCGAAGCGGGGCACGCAAAAAATACAGCGCGGCTCATTACCTTGGTAGCAGAGGGGGCCCAAGTCATTGTTGGTGAGAGCCCAAGGGATTTCGATAAAGTGCGTGAAGAATTGCTGTCGAATAAGGGAGTCGTGGTGCTATTTCCAGACGCCAACAGCATTTCGTTGTCCGACGTGAAGAAAAATTTATCGGTCAACAGACTGGTGCTGATTGATGGAACGTGGCGCAAGGTAAATAAAATCTGGATGTCCAATCCATGGCTACAGCAACTACCGATCTGTCATATCGATGGAGCATCAAGTCAGTACCGCATTCGCCGAGGGAGCGTGCCTGCAGGTCTTGCGACGATCGAAGCCTCCGCAAGCGCATTAAAACAGCTAGGAGAAAGGAATACAGATGCCTTGCTAGACGCGTTTGAGGCTTTCCAATCAAACTGGCCGACCAATTAACCCGAGAAGAACAAATGTTCCTGCGTATTGCTGTGGTGGCACATGCTGGATGTTTCCTATTGTTTGTCAGCGGGTGGTGTTCGTCGACACGGCATTTACTCGCAATGCGCGGTTAATGCTCTGATGCGTCGGAGGCAAACTACTGGATTTCATGCTTAAGCTGAGACATATTGTGCATCTGGTTCAAATTTTTTCTTGGAGATATTCATGGGAACCCCCTTGCTTACTGTTCAATGCCTTTTTCTTTCTGGTTTGTCGATCTTCTCAGCTGCAGCTTCAGCTCAATGGACGCTGAATAATGAGGCTTCGACGTTAAGCTTCGTTACCGTCAAAGCCGATCACGTCGCAGAAGTCCATACGTTCGACGAGCTTTCAGGAGCCATTCAGGAAGACGGACAAGTGTTGATCGAAATTGCTCTGGCCAGTGTGAATACACTCGTTCCGATCCGCAATGAGCGCATGCAATCTATGTTGTTCGAAACTGACCTTTTCCCACGAGGCTCGATCACTGCGCAGATCAACACGGACCAACTTGCCAATATGGCACTTGGCAGTAGCGAAACAATGGGGGTCGATTTCAGCCTCGAGCTGCATAATCAGACGCAAACCTACAATGCCACAGTGTTGGTCAGTCGCCAGGAAAATGGCCTCATGGCCACGACTCTCAAACCCATCGTCGTTAACGCAGGGAGCTTTGATTTGGTGTCAGGTGTTGAGTCTCTGCGCGAAGTTGCTGGACTGCCGAGTATTAGCCGAGCAGTACCTGTGTCGTTCACAGTGGTATTCGACGACTGAAACTCATCGCCTTGCTTTAGTGTCGTGGCGGTATGGAGTAGGTTCCGGTCGCGTGAGCTACCGGGACCTCATGGCCTTCCGAGCAAATGCCGACTTCCCCCACAGCGAGTGATTTCCCAAGTTTGAGTAGCTTGCACTCCGCTAGTAAGTCTAGATCAGCAACTGGCTTTCTTAAGAAATTGAAATTAAGGCTTGTGGTAACCGCGAGTGATACCAGACCTATTTGCCTCAGGAGTGCTATGTATAGAGCAGTATCAGCCAGGGCCATCATGGTCGGGCCGGACACGGTTCCACCGGGACGCAAATCTTCCTGCCTCACTTGATGTCTGATCACAACCGAGTTGTCGGTGAAGTCCTCAATCACAATTTGTGCCTTTGGAAACTCGCTCTGTAAGAAGGTAATCATTTCATTTTTGCTGACCATTAATCGCTCCAGTTCAGATTTTTGTGACAGGTGCGTCTGAGAATTTGTTGTCAAAACGTTTCAGAATTGTGGGCAAATAGACCAAGTCGAGTATCAGCGCCAGAACTACGATTGGCACGAGCAGCTTTGCTGACTGTTGGAAGTAGATGGTATTAGCGAAAATTAAGATCGTAGTGCCCAGAGCCAGCACTAAAGTCGTGACGGTTAGCGCCGGTCCGGCTATGAGTATGGAGTGAGCAACGGCTTCAGACTGAGGAATACCGGAGCGCCGACTTTCCAGATAGTGGCTGAGTATATGCACTGTGTCATCGACCACCAGGCCGATGCTGATGCTAAACAGCATCATCACAAAAGGATCCAACTGGCCCACAAGAATAGCCCAAAAGCCAAACACTATGGTTGCGGGAAGGAGATTTGGCAGCACGCTAAGAATACCGAAGTAGGGACTCCCAAACCCAAGCACTAAAGTAAGGGTTATCAGCAAGAGACTCACTGAGTACCCTTGTAGCAATTCGGTTGTCACCAGTTCGTCCATTCTCGAGAACAGTAGCAGCCCGCTCCCATGAATCAGCGCTGCGTCAGTGAAAACTTCGGAGAATCTCTGGGTGATTTGTATGTCGAGGTTCAACAGTTCCTGATTGGAGATCTGTGTCGCGTTTATGAACACAGTCATCGCGGATAGATCGTCACTCACAAACCCGCTTATGGGGAACTCTCTGCTGTTGACAAGTCTGAAAGCGTCCAGAAAGTTTTCAACGGTGTCTTCAGTTTCCGGCAGGTAAAAATACTCTGGGTCTCGGTCGTTGATGAATTGATTGATTGTCTTTAGCACATCGTTGAGGCTTGCGACTGACTCAACGTTTTCGGTACTTTTCAGCCATTGGGTAAAGATCTCTACCTTCCGTAAAAAGTCAATATTGACGATTCCGTTGGCCTCTGGAGTCTTAATGGCGTAAGTCAGGGCCGGCCCACGGTTCAGTTTTTTTGCCACCTGATCATAGTACTCTCTGATGTCTCCTTCACTGGCGATGAAATCTAGTCGATCAAAATCTGTTTTGTTGAGCGGGAGAAGCACTGCGGTGCCGAGCGCAAGGGCTGTGAAGATCAGAAATATAGGTTTGTCATATGTGTTGGTGAAATTAATGATGCGTTCAAGAAAGCTTTGCATGAACACGGTTTGATCCTTTCCGTTCTGCGTGCCCATTTTAGTAAACCAAACCATGGTTGCGGGCAACATGGAGAAGGTCAGGCTGTAGGCAAAAACAATGCCGATAGCTACGATTTGTCCAAAGTCCTGGATGGCAGGCGAGGAGGTCATGTTGAGCGAAGAAAATCCGATGGCAGTAGTAAAGGCTGCCAGAGAGACAGGCTGGAAATTGTAAGACAAGCTATGCTTCATAGCCGAAAGCCGGCCCATACCTGCGGCGAGTGCTTGCTTGTGGATTGAAATAATATGCACACTGTTGGCTACAGCGATAATGATTACCACGAGTGGTGCAATGATAGAAATATTATTGAACGAGAAATTTAGATAATTGACCATCCCGATAGT
>DORE01000077.1:0-820 GCA_003514305.1 Gammaproteobacteria bacterium
TCAGCGCTCTGCTTTTTGAGCGCTTCAGAATTGAGCGCAATCCCGTTTCGCTCCATCTGCTGCAGCACCGAAATCAGCGGCGCTTCATAATATTGATAAAGCCCAGCAAGCTGACCCGCTGCTTTCATGTTATGCTCCAGGCTCAAGGCCAAGCGATTGATGAAATCAACACGCTGAGCGGCGTAAGTGCTGTAGTCAGGCAGATTGATGTCAGCCTGCGCGAGCTTGCGGCGCCCCTTGCCCTGCAGTGACTCAAGGTCAATCGGTTCCAAATCAAGGTAATAGCGAACAATGTCCGGGAGCGTGTGTTTTACCGCCACAGAGTTGAGCACGTAAGAGGCCAGCAACACATCGGACTTGAGCGGCTGCAAATCAATTCCGTAATTTTGGAGCACATGCCGCTGCTTCTTGAGATCGTAGCCCGACTTGGCAATCTTGGCATTTTCCAGCACTGGCTTAAGCGCAGCGAGTACCTCATCAACCAGCAGTTGCTGTGTTCCCTCTGATGTATGGCCGACGGGGACATAATGCGCTTCTCCAAGCTTGAAACTCAACCCGATACCGAGCAAGCCGGCGCTGAGGAAGTGGTCGCCGCTGAACTCAACGCTTAGGGCAAAACGAGCGTCGGAGCCCGCCTTATCCATCTCCTGCTGCAAGGACGCAACCAATCGGTCGAGCGCCTCCAAATCAAGGACACAATGATAGCTAATGCCAGCTGGAGTCACCGAGGGTGCTCCAAGCGCTGACTCTGTCAGAGTTCGTGTGGCCTTGCTCTTAGCATTAACCCCGCCGGAGCACTCACCTTCGGCTGAACCGGTGA
>DORE01000077.1:1148-21570 GCA_003514305.1 Gammaproteobacteria bacterium
TCCTTTTTCTTCAAGCTCTTTTAACCAGGATTTGAATTCTAAGGCCGAGAACAATTCATAGAGGGCTAAATCGTCCACTTCACCATGAACCAGCTGGGGGATCTCCACTTCAAGCTCAACGTCCAGTTTGATTGTCGCCAACTCGTAGGACATTCTCAATTGATCGATATTCTCGCGCAACCGCGCTCCAATCTTGCCACCGACTTCCGCCGCGTTCTCAATGATGCCGTCCATAGAGCCATATTCCATCAGCCACTTCACCGCTGTCTTTGGGCCGACTCCGGGAACGCCAGGAATGTTGTCTGCCTTGTCTCCCATAAGAGCCAGGTAGTCCACAATTAGACCGGGGTTAATACCAAACTTCTTTTCAACACCGACCGTGTCCAGCACTTCGTTGGTCATGGTATTCATCAACGTGACGTGCTCATTCACCAGCTGCGCAAGATCCTTGTCGCCGGTTGAAATCAGCGTCTTTTGATTCAATTCGGTGGCATGATTCGCCAAAGTCCCAATAACATCGTCAGCCTCGACGCCGGGGATCATCAGTAACGGCAGACCCATAGCTCGAATTATATTCTGAATCGGCTCTATCTGGCTGCGCAGCTCGTCCGGCATAGGCGGTCTGTGGGCCTTATATTCGCCGTAAATCTCATTCCGGAACGTCTTTCCCTTTGCGTCGAAAACGATCGCGATGTTTGCGTCAGGGTTGGATTTAATCAAGGAGCGAATCATATTGATGACACCTTTAACCGCACCGGTGGCTTGCCCGCGACTGTTAACAAGAGGCGGCAGGGCATGAAAGGCTCGGAACAGATAAGACGACCCATCAACCAGAATCAGTCTTTTCGCTGTCATCATTGGTTAGTCCTTTTGGTGTCACTCAACGCAAGCCGGAGAGTTATAAACAAGTAGATAATCATATGCTGAGGCTTCGTTGGTCAATACGTCCATACTGACGCAGCGCAGGATCCACCCACCAATCATTTCTAACAGGACGTCAAAGTCTGCGTGGAACTATTGCTGTGGCGTAATCGCAGTTTAGGTCACAGGTAGTTGAGCCAATGGAGACAAACCAGGAAAGCGGTAACCTCTATTCGCTCACCAGCAGGGAATACGCTTGGACTAAAGACTCACGCCGAACCGGCGGCCTAATTAGCGCCACGAGCTCAGCCTCAGGGTTAACCAATGACAGATGAGTGTTGTGATTAACAATGTAGTCATCAGTCCTGTGTGACTCATGGCCCGTTTTGCTGAAATCTATGTCAGCTCGATCGACTTTGCTGAATGCGACAAACAGCTGACTCGCCAGCGCTTCGATCTGCGCCTCTGAACCGGTCAAGCCAGTGAAATCAGAGTTAAACTGCTCAACATACTGCTTAACGACGAGCCTGCTGTCACGCTCAGGGTCAACGGAGACAAAAACCACCTGGGGGTTGGGCAGATCAGGTGTCTCTGCTATTGCCCGGTGCGCCTGAGCCAACTCCAACATTGTCGTTGGGCAGACATCGGGGCAGGAAGTAAAACCAAAAAAAACCAGTGACCACTGGCCCTCGAAATCTTCAACCGAGAACAGGTCGCCAAACTGATCGCTCATCTGAAAGGGAGTTAATCTAAAAGGGTCTGGATACTCAATCGCGCCAAGAGCGTTGAGCGCATTGGCTGTATTGACCTCGTTGCGCGCCTGAGACAAGGTGATAAGCCAATATGCCAAGAGCAGGTCAAAAGCAACAAAAGCAGCGAGGGAAACCTTCGAATTTCGGAAAAATTGCACAGAGCCGGTTCCGCCGGTCAAAAAAGATAATGGTCAATCACCAAGGCGACAAATAGAAGCGCCAGATACACAATCGAGTATTTGAAAGTGTCCATCGCTGTACTAGGCTCAGGCTTTCGCATCAATTTGATGGACCAGTACATGAAGCCCGCGCCGAGAGTGACCGCCGCTGCCAGATAAAATACGCTGCTCATCCCAGAGACTGACGGAATCACACTGATCTGAACCAAGATTGCGGTGTAGACCAAGATATGGATTTTTGTGACCCGCTCACCATGCGTGACAGGCAGCATGGGGATCCCGGTCTTGGCATATTCTTCTTTGCGATGGATGGCCAGTGCCCAGAAGTGCGGGGGCGTCCAAGCAAAAATAATAAGCACCAACACAACGGCATTTGCTTCGATCGTGCCGGTAACTGCCGTCCAGCCGAGCAAAGGCGGCATCGCTCCTGCAAGACCACCGATGACAATGTTTTGCGGAGTAGCGTGCTTGAGGTAGCCAGTATAAATGAAGGCATAACCGACAAAGGATGCTAGCGTCAGCCAAGCCGAGAGAGCATTGACCCAAATTAACATGGTCGCCATACCAGCCAGACCAATCACCGCAGCAAAGATGCCAGCCTGGAAAGGGTCAACTCGACCTTGGGGAATCGGTCGATTGTGGGTACGTTTCATAACAACATCGACCTTTCGGTCTATCAGGTGGTTCACTACAGCGCCCGAACCGGCAACCAGCGCAATGCCTAAATTGCCAAGAATCAGAATATCGGCCGGAACCATGCCAGGTACCGCCAGCAGCATGCCGACCATGGACGTAAGAATCATAAGCATCACCACACGGGGCTTACACATTTCGTAGTAATCCCGCCAACTGGCGGTCGATTGTGTAGTGATTTCGGTCATTGCGTACTACTTGGCTCGGCAAAGAGTGGGTGGATTCGATAATCAGTGGAGCTGTGTCAAAGTCTGGCCTATAAACGGAGTGCCGTTTCTGCTTCTTTGAAACTCGTTCAGATCTTTGACGTTACAAAAAAGCGGATTTTACAGATTTTTCGAGTTATTGTTAGTGCTATTCTCGAAACCGATTTGAAGCTGACAGTTTCCTGTCAAAAACACTCATCTCGACGCTTGTTTTAAGGAGTTTCAAGTCACTAAAACCTTGCTAGGAAAGGCATTATTCTATAGCATAAGCGTCGCTTGAGGTGTGCCATAAAGCTAGGATTTATCGGGGGTTTTACGCCCGCATGGAACGGAGTCTAGCTGTGGACATACTCCACCCAAGTAAATAACAATAACTAGGATAGTCATTCAGAATAGACGTTCAGTCCGAGTTTGCCAACAGCTTGCTCTGCGGCGCCCGGATGAATCATTTAGATGGCACACAAACTTAAGCAAATTCTGCTCCGCAATGCACTCTGCTGATTTTTGAATTATCGGCAACACGCGGGAGCGAAGATTTTATTGTTTTTAGAAGGAATTCGGTTTTATGACTTTAGCAGTAGTCATCCTGGTTCTGGTCATTGGATCGGTTGTTTTTCATTTCGCGAGCCCTTGGTGGTTTACCGATATTGCCTCTGATTGGGGTTCTATCGATTTCACTATCAACGTTACTTTCTGGGTTACAGGATTCGTATTCGTCGCTTGTAACCTGTTCCTGGCTTACTGTGTCTGGAAGTTTAGGCATAAAGAGGGACACAAAGCGAAATATGAGCCTGAAAATCACAAACTCGAAGCTGGATTGTCAATCTTTACCACCCTCGGTGTTGTGGCAATGCTGGCTCCCGGCCTATTCGTCTGGGCAACATTTGTGACCCCGCCAAGTGACGCGCTTGAATACGAGGTACTGGGAACTCAGTGGCAGTGGCAGTTTCGTTACCCAGGCGCCGATGGATTACTTGGAACTGCTGACACCGGCTTCGTCAGTGAGAGCAACCCATTTGGAATAAATCCTGAAGACCCGTATGGGCAAGATGATGTTGTGGTCAACGATCCGCAAATGCATCTTGCCATAAATCAACCAGTCAAAGCCCTACTCCGGTCGAACGACGTCTTGCACAACTACACGGTTCCGCAATTTCGCGTAAAAATGGATCTTGTGCCTGGATTGGTATCCTATCTCTGGTTTGACCCAACTAAAGAAGGGACCTATGACATCATGTGTCAGGAGTTGTGCGGTATTGGCCACTTCGTAATGCGTGGGTCCGTGACCGTCCAATCGCAGGAAGAATTTGACAATTGGTTAGCGTCGCAACCCACTTTTTCGGAGACGCAAAGACCAGCACCACCAGATTTATCCGCTGGCCAGGCCCAATACGCCACTTGCGCCGCTTGCCATGGCGCAAATGGAGAAGGCAACCAAGCCCTCAATGCCCCTAAAATCGCTGGACAGCAGCCTTGGTACATAGAGCGACAGTTAAACCATTTCAAACAAGGCGCCCGCGGCGGCGCTGGGGACACCAACGGATCACAAATGACGGCTTTCGCAAGCATGTTGACGACGGACGAGGCTGTTCGAAATATCTCAGCTTATATTGCAACCTTTCCAGACACACCCGCCACAACTACCATCGCGGGTGACATCGATAATGGCTTCGACATATACGATCGAAACTGCGCCGCATGCCACTTAGATAACGGCTCCGGAACGTGGTACACCGATGCGCCAAAGCTGTCTGGGATGAGTGACTGGTATTTTGTCACCCAAATTAGCAATTTCCGAGCTGGTATACGCGGAAATCACCCGTATGACGACTATGGGGAGCAGATGGTCCAGATGGCCACCGCAATGGGAGACCTTGAAGAAATAAATGATGTCGCCGCATACATAAACACCTTGCGCTAGCCTTATTCATTTACAGGAATTTTTAAAATTACTGCCGTAAGGCGGAAGTATATCGATTAGGAGTAAAAAATGGCTTATGTACCATTAGCCGATCAAGACCAAGAAATGGAGATGCACCATCCCCATACTTGGGTCGAAAAATACGTCTTCAGCCAAGACCATAAAGTCATTGGAGTCCAATATGGGGGGCTGGCTGTTTTCACGGGCATTATTGGGCTGGCTCTTTCACTCCTTTTCAGGCTGCAGCTGGGATTCCCTGAATCAGTCGATTTTGTTGACCCTAACTTCTACTACCAAGCAGTTACCATGCACGGCATGATCATGGTTGTTTATTTCCTGACCGCCTTATTCCTCGGGGGCTTCGGTAATTACATGATTCCGTTAATGCTAGGCGCTCGGGATATGGTATTTCCCTTCCTAAACATGATGTCAGTCTGGACGTTCTTCATCTCTGTGGTCATATTAATGTCTAGCTTTTTTGTGAGTGGCGGCCCCACGGGGGCCGGATGGACGCTGTATCCCCCACAAACAACCATGGCAGGCACTCCGGGACACGATGCCGGGATCATTCTCATGCTCGTCTCGCTCGCGGTATTTGTAGTCGCATTCACCATGGGCGGACTTAATTACGTAGTGACCATTTTGCAGTATCGGTGTCGTGGAATGACCCTAATGCGGATGCCTCTAACCATCTGGGGGGTCTTCGTGGCCACGGTTTTGGGTCTGTTTGCTTTTCCAGCACTGCTCGTCGCCTGCATTATGATGATGTTTGACACATTGCTGGGCACAAGCTTTTTCATGCCGGCGGTGATTGAGGCGGGTAGTCCTCTAGATTACGAAGGCGGCAGCCCGATTCTCTTCCAGCATCTATTTTGGTTCTTCGGCCATCCAGAGGTGTATATCGTTGCGCTTCCCGCTTTCGGATTAGTTTCAGATGTTTTAAGCGTTCATGCGAGAAAAAATATCTTTGGCTATCGCATGATGGTTTGGGCAATTATCGCGATTGGTGGCCTTAGCTTCATAGTATGGGCTCACCACATGTACGTTAGTGGAATGAACCCTTATTTTGGGTTTTTCTTCGCGACAACGACACTTATTATTGCCGTGCCGACCGCTCTGAAGGTCTACAATTGGATATTCACCCTTTGGGAAGGGGACATAAGACTGAATGCGCCAATGTACTTTGCGATTGGCTTCATCTTCACCTTTATCCATGGGGGTCTCACCGGCTTGTTCCTTGGTAACGTCGTTGTTGACTTGCCCTTGTCCGACACCTATTTCGTCGTGGCGCACTTCCACTTAGTCATGGGTGTATCGCCAATTCTTGTTCTGTTCGCAGCGATCTATCACTGGTTTCCAAAAGTAAGCGGGCGGATGTTTAATGAAAAATTGGCTAAGGTCCATTTTTGGTTTACGTTTTTAGGCGCTTACTCCATATTCCTGCCATTACACTACCTGGGATTCCTGGGAGTACCTCGGCGCTACTACGCCTTAGGAAACACAGACTTCATTCCGCTATCTGCGCAAGACCTAAATTCTACGGTGACCGTTGCCGCGCTCATAGTTGCGGCTTCTCAAATCCTCTTCTTCGTAAACATCATTGGCAGTCTTAAGTGGGGCAAGAAAGCGGACCCCAACCCTTGGGGTGCAGCGTCTCTGGAGTGGCAGACCCCTGACACTCCTCCGGTTCACGGTAACTGGGGCGACAAGCTTCCCACGGTCTATCGCTGGGCCTATGACTACAGTGTCCCTGGCGCTGCGGAAGACTATATTCCGCAAACTGTTCCTGAAAACGAAGTGATCACTGCAAGTGATGACAACTTCGAAACTAATAAAGATCCTTCTCCGGCGGCCATATGAGTCTTTTCGAGCAAGTTACAGACAAGCCCTGGGAGCGAAAGGGGGTTATAGGAGGATTAAGTCCAGAGGGCACATTTAAAACGCAAGCCGAGCGGGTTGCCCTCATTTTTTTCCTCATCATTGCATCCGTTGTGTTCTCGCTTTTTCTGGTGAGCTATTACATCCGGATGGAACTACCTGACTGGGAGCCGCTCTCTGAACCTGCGCAACTGTGGTTTAACACCGGACTGCTGGTGGCCAGCAGTATACTTTTTCAGTGGGCTCGGAACATAGTCGTGCGAAATGGCAAAAGTAACCTATATACATCTTTTTTTGGTGCTGGAATTTTCGCCATACTCTTTATTATCGCGCAACTCGTCAGTTGGAGTTACCTCCAAGCGGGAGGCTTCTACCTGAGCTCAAACCCTGCGAATGCATTCTACTACCTACTCACGGGCCTTCATGCATTACACCTTGTTGGAGGATTGTGGTTCTGGAGCAAAAGTGCAATCCGACTGATCTCCGGAGGCGAACCAAAAGACATCAGGCTCAGCATCGAGCTATGCACAATTTATTGGCACTTCTTGTTGCTTGTTTGGATTGCAGTGTTTGCAATTCTATCCAACACTTAACACCGACCGAAACCCAGTGAGAAGAGGCGGTAAAGGAAAGACCAGATGAGTGACGCAGCAACAGGCGAAATCAGCCAAGCAGGGATCGATAGTCTTGTAGACGATTTTAGCTCTGACCGGCAGGCCTACCACGTGCCTTGGGGCAAGGCCATGATGTGGATTTTCCTGGTTTCAGACACATTCATTTTCTCCTGTTTTCTGGTCGGATACTTACACGCTCGAGTCACGACCACACAGCCTTGGCCACCACAGAGCGAGATCTTCGCACTGTCCTTTGGAGGGGACCCTATCCCCCTTATTCTCATTGCGCTGATGACCTTCGTGCTGATTACCAGCTCGGGAACAATGGCGATGGCAGTTAACTATGGCTATCGAGGAGACAAAGTAAAAACTTTTTGGCTTATCTGCGTCACAGCGGTATTTGGTGCGACATTTGTCGGCATGCAGATGTTTGAGTGGTCGAAATTAATCGCTGAGGGTGTCCGACCTTGGACAAACCCCTTTGGCGCAACCCAGTTCGGTTCTGTATTCTTCATGGTCACGGGCTTCCACGGGCTCCACGTGACTGGCGGAGTTATTTATCTTATGTGGGTTGCACTGCGAGTCAAGCGGGGACACTACGACAACAAAGGTTTCGAAATCGTTGAAATCGTCGGTCTTTACTGGCACTTTGTGGATCTTGTTTGGGTATTCATCTTTGCATTTTTCTACCTATTGTAATGAGGGCTCATAATGGCGACGGCTGAGGGTGAACAACACCCACTGGGTATATACTATAAAATCTGGGGATTGCTATTCGTTCTGAGCGCCTTTTCGTACGCAGTCGACTATTTCGAGGTGCAAGGCGCGATGCGCTGGGCGCTGGTTCTATTTTTCATGGTCATGAAGGCCGGATTCATTACTGCCTTCTTTATGCATGTGGTCTGGGAAAGAATGGCTCTAGTCCTCACGATTCTGGGGCCGCCAGTCGTATTACTTTTACTAATTGGTTTGATGGCAGTTGAAGGCGCTTACATCGAGGAGACCCGCTTTAACTATCGAGGTCATGATCGCGACGCGGTCGCTTTGGGACCAGATGATCTGCATCATGACGAACCGCACCATGGTGATGAAAACGCGCACTAGCACGTTTCGAATGTTGATAGGTTGATCAAGACTCCGGCCGCTCACTGCTGTTTTCAGAGACCACTTACCACGGCACCTAGATCCACTTCATACTAGAACTGGCATCTACAAGCCATTTCGTAACAAAGCAGCGACCCCCGCAGTCTCTGGACGAACACCATGCCACAAGGTAAAAGACTCGGCTGCCTGCTCGACCAACATGCCAAGTCCGTCGAGTACTTGCCGAGCGCCGGCTACCTTTGCCCACTGCATAAAAGGCGTGTCATGGGTCGCATACATCATGTCATAGGCCACGAAACTTTCCGCGAAAATAGCAGAATCAAGCTGTAAGCCCGCGTTCTGCAAGCCTGTACTGGTGCCATTAATCACCAGATCATAACGAGGGCCTCCTCGCGAGTTTATCGCCCTAACGTGCATCAAACCATACTCAGCCAGATCATCACGAAGAGCCTCAGCTCGGGACTGAGTTCGATTCATGACGGTAATGCTCGCTGGTGAGCGATCGATCAATTCGGCCAACACGCCCCGAGCAGCGCCGCCTGCTCCGAGCATTAGCACGTGCTGACCGTCCAACGGCAGATGATAATTTCGCGTTAAATCTCTTACCAGTCCAACACCATCGGTATTGTCTGCCCAGATACTGCCATCCGGTTTTCGACCCAGAGTATTGGCCGCCCGAGCCATGCTGGCACGCAAACTAAGGTGATCGGCTAACGCAAAGGCTGCTTCTTTGTGGGGAACAGTGACATTAAGCCCGCCACCACCTCGATCAAAGAAATCAGCAATCGCAGCAGCGAAGTCTTCAGAGGCTATTTGCAATTTGTCGTAACGTACGTCAGCACCGGTTTGCTCAGCAAACAGCGAATGAATCTCAGGTGACTTACTGTGTGAAATGGGATCTCCCATCACCGCATACTGAGTCACGGGATCTTCCACCTGCGGATAAACGAACGCATTACGCCCACTCGCGCTTAGTGAGAAAATCTGAGGAGAGCTTGTCTTCAGCAGAACCGGGCTCCGGCTTCCAGTCATAAACCCACTGAACAACCGGCGGCAAAGACATGAGAATCGATTCAATTCTCCCCACGCCAGACTGAAGGCCAAACACGGTACCACGGTCATAAACCAGGTTGAATTCCGCATAACGCCCACGACGATACTCCTGAAACGATCTCTCACGGGCTCCATAAATACTATCTTTGCGTTTTTCAACAATTGGGCGATATGCCTTCATGTAGCTATTGGCCATGGATTGCACAAAGGCAAAGGACTCCTCGAAAGGTAGGTGATTAAAATCATCAAAGAAAAGACCTCCGACACCTCTGGGCTCATTCCTATGCTTCAGAAAAAAATACTCGTCACACCAATCTCTGAATTCTTCATAATATCCTTTCCCAAAGCCCTTACATGCCTGCTTAGCGATTTGGTGCCAGTGCCTACAGTCTTCTTCGTTGCCGTAGTAAGGCGTCAAATCATAGCCTCCTCCAAACCACCAAACAGAATCGGCGCCTTCCTTCTCAGCAACAAATAGTCGAAAATTGGCATGTGAAGTAGGCACATAAGGATTCATCGGATGAACGACCAAAGAGATGCCCATAGCTTGAAAAGCTCGCCCCGCCAATTCAGGCCGATGAGCTGTCGCGGAAGCCGGCATCGATTCACCATATACGTGTGAGAAATTAACGCCGGCTTTTTCAAAAACGGCGCCATCGCTGATCACGCGAGTAATGCCAGAGCCTCCGGCTTCTCGGTCCCATTGATCAGTCTGAAATTTAGCTGATCCATCCAAAACCTCAAGGCCCGTACAAATATCGGATTGCAGCTTGAGCAAGAACTCTTCAACTGCGGCAATATCTTCGCGTTTCACTTTTCTCTCTCCGCGTTTTCCTGTGCTTAGCTTTCTCTATTATCACTGCTTTGTCTACCACAACTAAATGCCTGGGCGCTCCCTAACCAAAACCGTTTATTTATCTGACGAGCGGCATCCGCTTTCCAAGCGCATAACCACAAAACTCGTCACACTGGCCTTTGTATGAGGGCTTAATCACTGTAAAGAAAAGACTTAATTAGCACAGTGACAAACTCTCATTGCGTTTCAGATCTGTAGGCAAACTCTCAAGCATCACGCTATAATCACCATCGAAGTCGGTAAGTGGCCGTCTCACGCTGCCTAGATACCGATAATTCCGACAGACCCAGCTGCGATACAAATCATGGCGCTACTACCCATATTAGAGTTCCCCGATCCTAGGCTTCGCAAAGTAGCGAGCACCGTTACTGATTTCAATGAAAAGCTAGAAGTATTGATCCATGACATGTTTGAGACTATGTACGATGCTCGAGGTATTGGACTTGCGGCAACGCAAGTCGATGTCCACAGGCGATTGCTTGTTATAGATATCTCAGAAAATAAAGATAGTCCGCTAACATTCATAAATCCAGAATTTGAAGTCATTGAAGGTGAGCTTTCGGAGTATGATGAAGGCTGTCTGTCTGTGCCGGGGTTTTATGAAACGGTCTCTAGGCCCCGCGTGATCAAAGTTCGCGCTCAAGATCAGTCTGGAAAACCATTCGAAATGACAGCTGACGGCATTTTAGCCGTGTGTATACAGCATGAGATTGACCACTTGGAGGGCAAGCTGTTCGTCGATTATCTCAGTTCTTTGAAACGCCAGCGCATTCGCAATAAGCTGGAGAAAGAACACAAGAAGTCCGCCTGAGTTGAAGTCCTCACTGAGACTTTGCTTTGCAGGAACACCTGATTTCTCGGCGGCACATCTATCAGCACTAGTCTCTGCCGGGTATAACATAGACGCCGTTTATACTCAGCCAGACCGTCCGTCCGGCAGGGGCAAGAAGCTACAACCAAGCCCAGTGAAAAAAGTCGCCCTAGCGGCTGGCCTCGAAGTAAAGCAGCCTATCAGTCTAAAAGATATCGACACGCAACAGGAGCTGGCATCCATAGCACCCGATCTAATGGTAGTAGTGGCCTATGGGCTTATCCTGCCGCAGGTTGTTCTTGACACGCCCAAATTGGGGTGCATCAACGTACACGCATCGCTACTACCACGCTGGCGGGGCGCAGCACCCGTGGAACGCGCACTGCTTGCAGGAGACCCCATTTCTGGAGTCACCATCATGAAAATGGATGCGGGGCTTGATACCGGTGACATGCTATATAAAAAACAAGTCATCATATCTCCAGAGGATAACCGAATGAGCTTAACTGAAAAGCTTTGCGACGCAGGCAAGATGGCGCTTTTGCACACCCTTTCAAATTACTCCGAACTGAATAATAAGGCTCAGACACAGGACGATAGCCTAAGCACCTATGCGGAAAAGCTAGAAAAATCTGAGTCCCTGTTGAAGTGGCAGGAACCTGCCGAAAAGCTGCATCGCATTATTCGAGCAGGGCTTGGCAGAGCCCCGGCTTTTAGTTTTATAAACGGTATGCGAATACAGTTGCTCGAAGCGTCAATTGAACAAACAGAATTTAGTGAGGCTCCTGGCGCTATAATCGAAATCAGTAAACGAGGGCTGCTTATTGCCTGCGGGGAGTCCTGTCTATTAGTAACCCGAATCGCGCTTCCAGGCAAAAAACCTTGGACAATCACAGATCTGCTTAACTCGAGAACGGCACCGCTTAAAGCTGGCTTTATACTGAGCCAAAACTACTGACAATGGCTATCCGTACTCGAGCAGCAGCGGCGCTAATCTTGCAAAAACTTCTTTTAGGAAAGGGGTCTCTAGGCGCATCCCTTGATCTGCATCGAGAGCAAAACGATTACCAGCTTCTTCAGGAAATGTGTTTTGGATGCTGTCGATGGTTTCACCAACTTGACTTCCTTTTACTGCAACTCCGCAGCAAGCCCTTCAAGAGAAAAGACCAGGACTTGCGAAGCTTGCTCATACTTGGCCTTTACCAATTAAAATTCATGCGTATCCCTGATCATGCCGCGATTAATGAAACGGTCGACGCATCTGACGATTTGAACAAGCGCTGGGCGAGAGGATTAACCAACGCTGTGCTACGCAGTTACCAACGCCAGAGAAAGGAATTGGAGGAAGGCCTGCAGCGAGCTGACCTTCCTAAGCGAGAGTCTCACCCTGAATGGCTGGTCTCTATCCTGGCACAAAGTTGGCCGAAGCAGTTCGAAGATATTCTTACTGCTAACAACTGCAGGCCACCTTTCACGCTTAGAGTCAACCTGTCAATGCAAAGCCGGCAACAGTTTCTCGACACAATTGACCAGGCTGATATAAAGGCCCGTGCGGGTAAGCTTGCCGCTTCAGCGGTTTATATCGATCAGCCACTACCTGTTAGCAAGATCCCCGGGTTTTTTGAAGGGGCGGCGAGCGTACAAGACGAAGCGTCGCAGCTGGTGCCAGAGCTTCTTCAGCTAACCCCCGGCTTAAAGGTTTTAGATGCCTGTGCCGCCCCCGGTGGAAAAACCTGCCACATTCTAGAAAGTGAAGGCTCACTAACTACGTGTATAGCGCTTGATAGGTCTCCGACCAGGCTGATCAAAATAGAAGAAAATCTAGAAAGACTCCAGCTTGAAGCCTGCCTGCTCTGCGCCGACGGAAACGACAGGGACTCATGGTGGAGCGGCGAAGCTTTCGACCGCATCTTGCTCGACGCCCCCTGCAGTGCAAGTGGCGTCATCAGGCGGCATCCAGATATCAAACTATTGCTCACGCCTGCACAATTGGAAAGACTAATTCTCGAGCAAGAGCGCCTGCTCGAGACCCTTT
Source organism: Gammaproteobacteria bacterium (assembly GCA_003514305.1). Taxonomy (GTDB): domain Bacteria; phylum Pseudomonadota; class Gammaproteobacteria; order Pseudomonadales; family Pseudohongiellaceae; genus UBA9145. The sequence goes on from DORE01000077.1 coordinate 14,112, forward strand.
GGACCTGCTTAAAACCAGGTGGTCTGCTGTTATATACCACTTGCTCGATCGTCCCACAGGAAAATCAGGCACAAATAAACAGGTTTTTAGGCCAACACAATGATGCTAAATATGAAAGCATCACGGCCGATTGGGGAGTAGAATGCGAGTCAGGAAGGCAGCTTCTCCCCAGTGCAGATAGCGGCACGGACGGGTTCTTCTTTTCCTTATTAAGAAAACTCTGAGTCTAAGACAATTAAATCTAGATCAGGTACCGAGGCCATACCAGGGCCAGTAGCACAACCTCAAAAACGCGCGACTCATGAAAATTATCATCGTTGGTGCCAATCAGGTGGGCAGTGCCCTTGCTGAAACCTTGTCTAATGAAAAAAACGATATCACTATCGTGGATCAAAACAGCGAACGTTTGCAGGAGCTGAACGACCATATCGACGCCAGGGTGATAGTAGGGCCACCTTCTCATCCGGCCACGTTGCTAAAAGCCGGTGCTGATGACGCGGAGATGCTGATTGCTGTAACTGACAGCGATGAAATCAACATGGTGGCTTGCCGGGTAGCCCACACCATCTTCAAGGTTCACCGCCGGATTTGCCGCATACGGTCATCTTCTTACACCGAGAATGACAAACTTTTCTGCACAGATGGCATGGCTGCTGACGAAATCATCAGCCCGGAAGAAATCGTGTCAGGCTATATAAGTCGCCTTATTGATCTACCTGGATCGCTTCAAGTTCTAGACTTTGCTGATGGCAGGGTCCAGCTGGTCGCGGTTAAGGCCTTTTATGGCGGGCCGCTGGTAGGACAAGAAATCAGAATGATTCGTCAGCATATGCCAGCCATTGATGCGCGTGTAGCGGCAATCTTTAGGAAAGACCGCCCGATAACGCCCGAAGGGTCCACCGTTATAGAAGCCGATGATGAAGTGTTTTTCGTCGCGGCGCAGGAAAACATTCGTGCCTGCATGAGCGAGTTGCGCCGCCTAGATCGCCCGTACAAGCGCATCATGATTTCAGGCGGCGGCAAAATAGGGCATCGCTTGAGTAGCATATTGGAGCAGCGTTACCAAGTAAAAGTCATTGAGAGAAATGCAGATCGTTGTTCCTATCTCTCGCAGAAGCTGCATGAGAGCATAGTGCTCAACGGAGAGGGGTCTGACAAGGATCTGCTTACCGAGGAAAACATCGAAGATACCGATGTGTTTCTGGCCCTAACCAATGATGACGAAGCCAACATTATGAGCTCTTTATTGGCCAAGCGGCTCGGCGCTAGAAAGGTCATGACCATCATCAATAACCCCGCTTATGTTGATTTGGTGCAGGGCGGCGAAATTGACATCGCCATCTCGCCACAACTAGCCACTATCGGCAGTCTGCTCGCTCACGTGAGGCGCGGAGATGTCGTCGCCGTTCACTCGCTTCGGCGCGGGGCCGCAGAAGCAATGGAAGCAGTCGCGCACGGAGACCGAACCAACTCGAAAGTTGTCGGCCAGCAGATAGAGGACATTGAGCTGCCCGAGGGCACAACAATTGGTGCCATTGTTCGAAACGACGAAGTGCTGATTGCGCATGATAATACGGTGATTGAATCAGACGATCATGTGATTCTTTTCCTGGTTGACCGTAGAAAAATTCCCGAAGTAGAACGATTGTTCCAAGTCGGCTTCAGCTTCTTCTAATCCAGACAATATTCCATGCACGCCACCATAATAGTAAAAATTCTTGGCATCCTATTGATGATTTTCAGCCTGCTAGGCAATGTGCCTCCACTTTTGATTTCATTGCTGTACGATGATGGGGCGAGCAGCGCTTTTCTGACTGCTACGTTGATCCTGTTCGTCATGGGACTTGCGCTTTGGCTCGCTTCTGCGGGCAAACAAAAAGAGCTCAGCAATCGAGATGGTTTTCTCGTGGTTACATTATTCTGGGCAGTGCTAGGGACCGCAGGTTGTCTGCCATTCATTTTCTCGCCAAGCATTGAGCTAAGTGTTACCGACGCGGTGTTTGAGTCCATATCCGGACTCACCACAACTGGCGCGACCGTCATTTCCGGACTCGACGAACTGCCGAAATCAATTCTGTTTTATAGACAGTTACTGCAATGGCTTGGGGGTATGGGGATCATCGTGTTAGCTGTTGCGCTACTGCCAATGTTGGGTATTGGTGGCATGCAGCTGTACCGGGCAGAAAGCCCGGGCCCTGTGAAAGACACAAAACTGGTGCCGCGGTTGGCTGAAACGGCCAAGTCGCTGTGGCTTCTCTACTTGTCACTGACGTTTATTTGTATGCTTGCCTACTGGGTCGCCGGTATGAGCTTATTCGATGCGGTTTCTCACAGTTTTAGTACCATTGCTATTGGAGGGTTTTCCACTCACGACGCCAGCATAGCTTATTTCGATAGCCCGCTAATCGAATCTATTGCCGTGTTGTTCATGATCATTGCGGGGATCAATTTTGCGTTGCATTTCTTTGCGCTACAGAAAAGACAGCTGAAGCACTATTTGCAAGACCCAGAGTTTCAATTTTATACCTTCATACTAAGCAGTGTTTCGCTGATCACTGTTACGGTACTCGCCGCGAACGGTACATACGACTCGCTACTCGAAGCGTTGCGGCGAGGGGTGTTTCAGGTGGTTTCCTTCGCCACCACCACCGGTTATGCCACCGCAGAATTTAATTCCTGGCCTCTGTTCTTACCATACGTCCTCCTGTATGCAGCAATCATAGGTGCATGCGCTGGCTCAACCGGTGGCGGCATGAAGGTAATTAGGATTCTGTTAATTTTCAAACAGGGTTTTCGGGAAGTACAGCGGCTCATTCATCCCAGGGCCATCATTCCCATCAAGCTGGGCAAAAAAGTCATGCAGGATCGTATCGTTGAGTCGGTGTGGGGTTTTTTTGCGGTATATGTCATGGCATTCATGGCGATGCTGTTGGCACTGCTTGCCACGGGCCTGGACATCATCACTGCATTCAGCGCAGTTGGAGCCTGCATCAATAATCTGGGGCCAGGCCTATCTGATGTCGCCGAAAACTATGGTGCGCTGCCTGGCGCAGCCAAATGGATTCTCTGCCTCGCAATGTTGCTGGGCAGGCTCGAAGTTTTCACCTTGCTGGTGTTGTTTACGCCGATGTTCTGGAAAAGATAGGCAGGTGCTCGGACCCAAGGGGCACTCACCAAGCATTACCATAAAATGAAAGAGACAGCGTTCAGATAGTGGCTTTCCGACTAATAAAATTCAGAGTTGTCTAGGCGCCTTCGAAAACGTTTATACTCCCACTGATACTGAGGCAAAGCCCGATTGACCAGAGACTCCACCGATCGATTTAACCCTTTCAGGGATTCCTGAAGATCTGCGCTATAAATTGCCTCATCGGCTGGCTCGAACACTGCCATGAAGCCTTTACTTTCCGGAAGCCGCTCAGCAAATCCGCAAAACACCAACGCACCTGTGCGTTGAATCAGTTTGCTGACCAGCGTCATGGTTAAAGCAGGTTGGCCGTAAAAATCAGAAAACGCGCCCCCCGCATCCGCTGGTACCTGATCAGGCAGAATACCGACGATTTCCCCCCGTTTGAGCGCGCTCAATAACTTAGCAACCCCTTTGCGGCTCGTCGGTGCCAAATTCACTCCGTTGCGCGAACGAACTCTGCGCAGCAATTTATCTAGGCCTGCATGTTGTGGCGGCTGATACATGAAATTAGAGGGCCTGCCTTCAGACGCAAAAAACCCGAAAACCTCCCAATTACTCAGATGAGGAGCCAGCAAAATGACGCCTCGTGGACCTTCAACCGCTGAATTAAAAGCTGATAGGCCTTCACTACCGCGAACTAATTTCAACGTTGCCGGCAGTGGCGCAACCCAAGCTTTACCCATTTCTAGAGCAGTCGCAGCAGTGTGCACTAGACTCTCCCTAATCAGTGAATCCAACTCTTCTGGGGAGCGATCCGGAAAACAGGTTTTTAGGTTTTTGCGCGTTGTCTCTCTCATGCGGTTCGGAAGCAGAAAGAGCAGCCCTCCCGAGAATCGGGCAAGCGCGTGCAGCATCGAAAGTGGCAGCCACGAAAATGTCGCCAGCGACGCCCTCAATAAAATGTAAGCCAATAGTTTAATCGCCGTGCGCCCGCCGTGTTTAAGGTTGCAAAGGGTCTTCGTAGAAGATTGCGGTCTCATTATATCAACAGGCTGCGGTTTGTAGCAGGTCCCCGCCGCTCGAGAGCAAATGTTCCTGCGGTTGTCCAGAGCTTCAAAAAAGGTTACACGCTAGATTAGTTTAAGAGAATCAAGGATAATCTACCTCCCACAAAGTCTCGAAAAATCAAGAACATCGTGAAAACTAGCTACGACTTGTTAACCTTTCAAGGGTTGATTACGGCGCTCCAGCAATTCTGGACAGACAAAGGCTGCGTCATTCTCCAGCCTCTAGATATCGAAGTGGGCGCCGGCACCTTCCATCCTGCGACTTTTCTGAGGGCCATTGGACCGGAGAGTTGGAACACCGCTTACGTTCAGCCATGCCGGAGGCCGACGGATGGCCGCTATGGTGAAAACCCTAACCGTTTACAACACTATTATCAGTTTCAAGTCATTCTTAAACCCTCTCCCAAGGACATTCAGGAATTGTATCTTGACTCTCTTCGTAACCTGGGCATCGATATGTCAGTTCACGACATACGCTTTGTCGAAGACAACTGGGAGTCGCCGACATTGGGAGCATGGGGCTTGGGATGGGAAGTTTGGCTCAACGGTATGGAGGTCACCCAGTTCACCTACTTTCAACAGGTAGGCGGACTTGAATGTCACCCTGTCAGTGGCGAGATCACCTACGGTATTGAGCGAATCGCGATGTATTTGCAAGGAGTAGACAGTATCTATGACATTGTCTGGACTCATGGGCCAGAAGGCACAGTGACTTACGGGGATGTGTTTAAGCAAAACGAAGTAGAAATGTCTGCCTATAATTTTAAGCTGGCAAATACTGAGGCTTTGTTTCGAAACTTTGATGAGTGCGAGGCGCAATGCCAGTACTTATTGGGGGAACAACTCGCACTGCCCGCTTATGAACAGGTGCTGAAAGCGTCTCATTACTTCAACTTGCTGGACGCCAGGAAGGCGGTGTCCGTAACTGAGCGCCAGCGCTTCATTTTGCGGGTACGCAGTCTCGCTCGTGGAGTAGCTCAAGAGTACTTTGCCAGTCGGAAGCGTCTTGGCTTCCCTCTCGCACCCGAGGTTCTCAGAGCGGAATATTTGGATTTACCAAAGTCATGAATACTCGTGACCTGTTAATAGAAATCGGGATGGAAGAGCTGCCGCCGAACGCGCTGACGAGTCTCGCCGATGCCTTAGAACACTCTCTAGTGGGACAACTGCAGGAACTAAAGCTCTCTTTCGGTAGGGTGCAGCAATTCGCGTCGCCGCGAAGGCTCGCGATCTTGATAGAAACGCTAGAAGAAGCGCAGCGGGATCAGGAAAAAACTCGGTTAGGTCCCGCCATCAAGGCGGCATTCGATGACGCTGGCGAACCGACTCCAGCAGCGCAGGGCTTCGCAAAATCCTGTGGCGTCGGAATCGATCAGTTGTCACGAATCGAAAAAGATGGTGCGGAAAAGCTGAGTTTTTCAATTCACGAAAAAGGACAGGCAACCAAAGCGCTGGTACCAGGTCTAATAGAGAACGCCTTGTCCCAGCTGCCAATACCAAAGCGAATGCGTTGGGGCGCCTCGAGAGTGGAGTTCATCCGGCCGCTACACTGGGCGGTCATCCTTTTTGGCAATGAAACTATAGAGACTGAGATTATCGGGGTCCGCTCTGGCCATTGCACCTGGGGTCACCGCTCACTCAGGCACGAGGCCTTGCCGCTGATCGAGCCCACGGATTATGAATCCGTCTTAGAGCAGCAAGGAAAAGTAATTGCCAACTTCGACAAGCGCCGTGAGATGATCCGAGATCAGGTCAAACGAGAAGCGGATGCGCTCGGGGCGGTTGCCGTCATTGATGAGGCGTTACTTGATGAAGTCACTAGCCTAGTTGAATTTCCGGTAGCGCTTACCGGCAGTTTTGACAAGAGCTTTTTGGCTGTACCGCAAGAAGCACTCATTCTTGCGATGAAGTCGCACCAGAAGTACTTTCATTTAGCTGATGCGGAAGGTCAACTCCTGCCAAAATTTGTTGTCATCAGCAATATCGAGAGTAAAGATCCACGACAAGTGATTACGGGCAATGAGCGGGTCATCAGACCTCGTCTAGCTGACGCCCAGTTCTTTTTTGATACAGACAAAGAAAAGCCTCTGATCGCCAGAAAAGAAAGCTTAGGTAACCTAGTTTTTCAGGACAAGTTAGGTTCCGTACTTGATAAGTGTGAGCGGGTAAGCCAACTGGCGGAACAAATTGCACATAAGACCTCTGCCAACCCCAAGCATTGTGTGCGAGCAGCAGAACTGGCGAAGTGCGACTTGCTGACAAACATGGTAGGGGAATTTGCCGACCTTCAAGGGCTCATGGGCTCATACTATGCGGCAAATGATGGTGAAGCACCTGAAGTTGCTCGGGCTATCTACGAGCATTACCTACCACGCTTCGCCGGCGACACTTTGCCGGCATCGGAAGCAGGCGCGATTCTGGCGCTGGCCGATAAACTTGACACAATGGTGGGTCTGTTCGGCATCCATCAGCCTCCCACCGGCTCCAAGGATCCTTTCGCTTTGCGTCGCTCCGCCATTGGGATCCTCAGAATAATCGTAGAGATGCAGCTGGAGCTCGATCTCAAATGGATTATTCAAGCATCAGTTTCAACCTTCTCAGGCGAGCAGCTTGCAACAGACACTGCCAACAATGTGTTCAACTTTGTCCTTGAGCGATTTCGAGCTTGGTATCTCGATCAGGGCATCAGTAGCGAGGAATTTCAGTCAGTATTCGCTTTGCGGCCGAGTAGGCCGCTCGACTTCCATCGCCGAATTCAGGCTGTTCACGCCTTCGCGCTAATGCCGGAGGCGCAGTCTCTTGCGGAGATCAACAAGCGTGTTGCAAATATTCTTTCGAAGCAGGGTTCTTTCCAAAACCGCCCCCCTCTAGATGAGTCCCTTTTGCAAGAGGAAGCAGAGAGAGCACTGTTTTTCGCCATAATTGACAAAGAGATGGAAGTAGCGCCACTTCTGGCGCAAGGGGAGTATCAGAAAGGACTAACCCTGCTTGCGACACTTAAGCCGGTTATTGACGTTTTTTTTGATGCAGTCCTGGTGATGGCGGAAGTCGAAGCCGTCAGAGCCAACCGGTTCGCATTATTGGCAAGACTTCAGTCGCTGTTCCTCAACTTGGCCGACATTTCCTATCTGACCAAATCCTGATCAAACGTCGAGATTCGTAACGTGAAATTCATCGTGCTTGACAGAGATGGAGTAATCAATGAAGACTCCGGGGATTTCATCAAGTCTACTGATGAATGGGAACCCATTACCGGAAGCCT
>DORE01000077.1:21986-42019 GCA_003514305.1 Gammaproteobacteria bacterium
ACGCTGGCGGATATCCATCAGAAGCTTTGTGCGGCCGTGGAGGATTGCGGGGGGTTGATAGAGGGAATTTTTTTCTGCCCGCATGGCCCTGACGAGGCTTGTGGGTGCCGGAAACCTAGGACAGGGCTGCTTACACAAATTGAACGAGAGCTGAGTGTAAGCCTTGAAGGTCAGACCTTCGTCGGTGACAGTCTGACAGATCTACAGGCTGCCCAGTCATTTAACATGAAAGCCGTGCTGGTGAGGACAGGAAAAGGGGCCGAGACAGAGACACAGCTGCATGAGCTAAGTGACAGGAATGTTGAGGTCTACGACTGCCTTGCTGATTTCGTTAGCGCTGAAACATCTTTTCCGCATGCTTAGCCATTTTCTGCTGGGACTGCGATCCAGCGTATTTTATCTAGGCTATGCGCTGACAACGATAGTGGTCTGCACGAATTTTATCTTGCTTTTTCCTATGCTGGGCTCTAAGGGCAGGCATCGAGTCGCATCGTTCTGGTGTCGATCCATACTTAGCTGGCTCAAGTTGACCTGCGGAGTAAGCTGCAAGATAGAGGGTATTGAACATCTCAACCGCTCTCCCGCAATCTACCTATCCAATCACCAAAGTAGCTTTGAGGCCATTCTTTTATACCAGTTGATTCATCCCGTATCGCCGATTATTAAAAGGGAGTTGCTTCAGATACCTTTCTGGGGGTGGGCATTGCGGCTTTCAAAACCGATCGCGATTGATAGAAGCAAGCCACGAAAGGCCGCTCGCTCACTTATAGCTCAGGGAGAAGCCATGCTCAGACACGGGAATTCAGTTATTATATTCCCAGAAGGCTCTCGCTCTGAACCCGGCGTGGTCGGGCGATATTCCAGAGGTGGCTGCGCGCTTGCCGCCGCTTCACAGGTCCCTATCGTGCCAATCGTTCATAATGCTGGATACAAATGGCCGTCCCATCGGTTCATCAAGTTTCCAGGCGTTGTCTCGGTCAAGGTTGGAAGTCCGATTTATGTTCCAGATCGATGTATTAAAGGCCGAACCCTTGAACTGGAGGAATGGACTCGCGCTAACTTTCAGAAGCGTGGCTCGAGCTAGATGTCTAGATTCTCTGCCGTAAGCGCGTTGTCTTCAATAAACTCTCTGCGAGGATCAACCTGATCGCCCATCAGCGTGTTGAACAGCTGGTCAGCGCCGATTGCGTCATCGATAGTTACCTGCAACATGCGACGTGTCTCAGGGTTCATTGTCGTTTCCCACAACTGCTCAGGATTCATTTCACCCAGACCTTTATAGCGCTGCAAATAGTGGCCCTTCATCGCGTCCTTCGTTAACCACTCGATTGCCTCTCCAAAGCTGGAGATAACCTGAGTTCGCTCCCCGCGTTTGATGTAGGCGCCATCCTCTAACAAACCATATAAGGTCTTTCCCAGCCCGGTTATTAGCTTATATTCACCAGAATTAAAGAAGTCTGCCTGAAATAAAAAATAGCGCTTCAAGCCATGCATATTGAACACGGCCTCTGGCAGGAAGATTCGCCGCTCCTCATCTTGTCTGGTCTGCAACGTATAGTTAGTGCTTACTTTGGGATGGCGCTCAGCCAAGCGCTGACCGACGCCGCTCAGCCATGACTCTATCCGAGAAGAGGCCTGTAGGTCAGCGTCAGTGAGCGGATCACTGTAGATCATAGCCTCCAAAACTTCTGCGGGGTAGGTCCGAGACAAGCGACTGATCATCGCGTACGTTTCATGGTACTGATTGACTAAGGATTCTAACGAATCGTCTGCAATTCCTGGCGCGTCAGAGTTGACATGCAAGCTGGCGCCTTCGAGGGCAATTTGGGTTTGGTAGTGCGCTAGTTCACTATCGTCTTTTAAATATTGCTCCTGCTTGCCCTTCCGGATCTTGTACAGTGGCGGTTGGGCGATGAAAATATGCCCACGCTCGACAAGATCTCGCATCTGACGGAAGAAAAAGGTCAGCAAAAGCGTTCGTATGTGGGAACCATCTACGTCGGCATCGGTCATGATGATAATGCTGTGATATCTAAGTTTTTCCGGTGAGAAGTCTTCGTTTCCAATTCCACAACCTAAAGCCTTTATCAGTGTGCCAATTTCTACTGAGCTCAGCATCTTGTCGAATCGGGCTTTTTCAACGTTCAGAATTTTACCCTTCAGAGGTAGCACTGCTTGATTCTTCCGGTTTCTGCCCTGTTTGGCGGAGCCACCGGCTGAGTCGCCCTCAACGATATAGATTTCGGACAAGGCAGGGTCTTTTTCTTGGCAGTCGGAGAGTTTGCCAGGAAGGCCGGCAACGTCAAGCGCCCCTTTGCGTCGGGTCATTTCCCGCGCTTTTCGAGCCGCTTCCCGCGCACGCGCTGCATCAATCATCTTATTGACGATGAGTTTAGCGTCCTGTGGATTTTCGAGTAAGTAGTCATTAAAGTAAGAAGCCATCTCTTGTTCAACAACCGATTTAACTTCTGAGGAAACCAGTTTGTCTTTGGTCTGAGACGAAAATTTCGGGTCAGGAACCTTGACGGAAATAATTGCGGTTAGACCCTCACGGGCATCATCGCCGCTAGTAACCACTTCCTTACCTTTCTTTTGGGCAAGCTCCTTGTCAATGTAGCTTTTCAGAACGCGAGTGAGTGCTCCGCGAAAACCAGCCAGATGGGTACCGCCATCTCGCTGAGGAATATTGTTAGTATACGGAAAGATATTTTCTTGATACGAATCGTTCCACTGCAAAGCAACCTCTACGGTGATCCCGTCCTCTTCACGCTCAGACGTAAAGTGAAACAACTTATTTACCGCGGACTTATTGGTATTCAGATAATCAACAAACGCTCTTAATCCCCCTTCATATTTGTAGAGCTCTGATTTGCCTGTGCGCTCATCCTTTAGATTGATTGCTACTCCGGCATTAAGAAAGGCTAACTCTCTAAGTTTTTTGGCTAGAATGTCGTAATGAAACTCTATGTTGTTGAAAGTCTCCATAGCCGGCTTGAAATGTACTTCCGTGCCGCTGATCTGAGTTTCACCGACCACCGCAAGTGGTGCTTTAGGCGTGCCATGTGAATAGTGCTGTTCAAACACGCCGCCTTCGCGACGGATGGTGAGCTTCAAATCTTCGGATAATGCGTTAACAACCGAAACGCCGACACCATGTAAACCACCCGATACTTTATAGCTGTTGTCGTCAAACTTGCCTCCGGCGTGCAGTACCGTCATGATGACTTCGGCTGCCGATACTCCCTCTTTGTGCATCTCGGTTGGGATTCCGCGTCCATTGTCAGATACCGTTACTGTTTCGCCAACGTGAATAGTTACTTCGATCGTGTCACAGTGGCCAGCCAAGGCTTCATCAATCGAATTATCAACTAGTTCGAACACCATATGATGCAGCCCTGTTCCATCATCAGTGTCGCCGATATACATGCCTGGCCGCTTGCGAACTGCATCAAGACCTTTGAGTACTTTTATGCTGTCAGAATTATAGTCAGGTGTGTTGTCTTCGCTCATGGAGATTCTCCGTAAACTTAACTTATTTTTTATAAGCAAACGCGGTGACCGAAGACCCCAATATACCGGAGGCACAGGCTAGCGATTTAAGAAACAATTGTACCACGTTCCACGTGAAACCTGGCGATTTCCGTGTCGCCGAACTCACTAATCGCAAGCGCTTTAGGCTCAACCGAAGTCAAGAATAGTTGGGACCCTAAAGTAAGTAAGCACTTCATTACCCGCTGTCGGTTTGAGCTATCGAGCTCAGCCGGCAGATCATCTACCAAATAGAGACATCGCCGGTTTACGACTCCTGACAGAAGCTCTCCTTGTGCGATTTTTAACGCACAAACCAGCAGCTTCTCCTGCCCGCGGGATAAGCTTTCAGACGCCTTTCTGTTCCCTACGCGGACATCTATATCAGACCGATGAGGGCCCACCTGAGTCGATCCATATTTTGCATCGAGTTCCCGATTAGTCATGAGCAAGTCTTCAAGCTGATGCTTAGCAGGCCAGCCCCTTTTATATTCGAGCTTCAGATCTGAGTGAACGCCCACAAACTTAGAATATGTCTTCTCGAACAGTGGCAGCAATTTTTTAAAATAGGCGGCGCGCGCGCGATCAATTAAGTCAGAGGCAATGCTTAGCTCCACATCCCACGCCCGAAGCTCTTCATTCATTAAAAAACCTCGCTTAAGCAACCTGTTTCTGTTTGCCAGGCACTTAGCCGCCCTGCGCCAGTTATCAAGAAACGTAGGTTCCACGTGGAACGCCCCCCAATCTAGGAACCTGCGCCGCGCCTTTGGCCCCCCCTCAAGTAATGAGAACGCCCCTGAATCAATCACAAGAGCTGGCAGAGCCCTCGCTACCTGCTCCCAGTTCCCTTCATTTTTACCATTGAGCCTCAGTTGAGATCTTTTATTTCTCGACTTAGAAAGCCCAAACTTTACTCCTTGAGACGTTGAAGCATATACCGTAGCAACCGAGTCACCATCTTTGATCAGAGGATCCACTAATGCGCTGCGAAACGATTTGCCCGACGACAGCACATGAAGCGCTTCTAAAATACTGGTTTTTCCGCTTCCGTTTCCGCCGTAGATGAGGTTGACGCCACCGCTAGGAGCGATGTTGATTTCAGCCAGATTTCTGAAGCTAGTGATCTGTAGCTGATCAATGATGGGCATAGTAAAGACGAACCGGGCAGAAAGGCTAGCCAATCACACCCGGCCGATGCCAACCTTTAAGCCCCAACGCAGGCTTAACTCTTTGCAACGGCGGATGAACAATCAGAGCCTCATGGGCATAATGACATATAACGCGTCGCCAACACCTTCCGCCTCAAGAAGCGCGCTGCTACTCGAGTCCGACAGGGTAATTCGGACGCTTTTGCTTCGTAAGGTGGAAAGCACATCAATTAGGTAGGAGACATTAAAACCCATCTCAATGGGCTCCCCACTATACTCCACAGCCACCACTTCCTCGGCCTCCTCCTGATCTGGATTGTTCGCCAAGATTTTCATCTCTCCTTCAGCCAGCGCGACCCGCACTCCGCGATACTTTTCGTTGGAAAGAATTGACGCCCGAGCGAAGGCTTGCCGCAGCTGCTGGCAATCACCAATTACTGTTTTATCTCCACCTTTCGGTAGCACTCGGTTGTAGTCCGGAAATTTTCCGTCGACTAGTTTCGAGGTAAACGTAAATTCCGGCACTTTCGCCTTGATGTGGTTTTGCCCGAAGGTCAAGGTGATTTCTCCACCCTCTTCACTTAATAGTCGGGATAGCTCCACGACCCCCTTCCTCGGGAGAATTTGCTGTTGCGTTTCCAACAGCGCGGTTTGTAAAGCTAACGTCTCCATCGCTAGCCGATGACCATCCGTAGACACTAAACGAAGGTAGTCCTTTCCAACCTCAAACAGCATGCCATTTAGATAGTAACGAACATCCTGTTGCGCCATGGCAAAACTAGTATTATCTAGCAATTGCCTCACTTTAGCTTGATCGATAGTTAGAGAAAAGGTATCCGGCTCTTCCTCTACATTCGGGAATTCTGATGCCGCCAGGGTAGCGAGCGAAAAGCGACTTCTTCCTGACCTTATCACCAGCTTTTTCTCAGCTAAAGCAACGTCCACTATAGCGCCATCTACCAATGACTTGCAGATATCAAGAAACTTGCGAGCAGGCACGGTAACTTCTCCAGACTGAATAGCCTGATCGACCTCCGTCTTACCGACCAGCTCAACCTCGAGATCAGTGCCAATCAAAGAAAGCTCTTTTTCTCTTAAGACAAGCAGCACGTTGGCCAGTACCGGAAGAGTTTGACGTCGCTCCACAACACCACTTACAAGACTCAGCGGTTTGAGCAGGGCGTCGCGGCTGATCAGAAAATGCATATCCTAATTTTTCCTTGATTTTCAATATCTAACTATGACGAAAGGGAGCGCAGAAGGTTGTTGTAGTCTTCTTTTATATCCATGGAGCTGTGACGAAGCTTGCTGATCTGTTTACAAGCATGTAAGACTGTCGTGTGGTCCCGGCCACCAAACGCGTCACCAATCTCCGGCAAGCTGTGATTCGTGAGCTCTTTTGACAGCGACATAGCCACCTGTCGCGGCCTTGCGACTGAACGATTACGTCTTTTTGACAACATGTCGGCCATTTTTATTTTATAGTATTCGGCAACAGATCGCTGTATGTTGTCAATTGTCACCAGCTTGTCTTGCAGTGCAAACAAATCTCGCAGCGCTTCTTTGATGAGCTCAAGATCAATCAACGCGCCCGTGAAGCTAGCATGGGCAATCACGCGCTTCAGAGCGCCTTCGAGCTCTCGCACATTTGATCTAAGTCGCTGGGCAATGAACAACGCAGCGTCGTAGGGTAACTCTATTCCACTTTGCTCCGCCTTGTTGATTAGTATGGCAGCGCGAGTTTCAAGTTCCGGGGGCTCAACTGCAACTGTAAGCCCCCAACCAAAGCGGGATTTCAATCTTTCTTCGAGCCCATTGATCTCCTTGTGGAAACGATCGCACGTCAGGATTATCTGCTGCCCGCCTTCTAGCAGCGCATTAAAAGTATGGAAAAACTCCTCCTGTGACCGCTCTTTACCAGCAAAAAACTGAATGTCATCAATAAGCAACGCATCAACCGAGCGGTAAAACCGCTTGAACTCATTGATCGCGTTCATCTGCAATGCTGTAACCATGGTGGCCACAAAGGTCTCAGAATGCAAATACACCACTTTAGCACCCGGCTTCTTTTCCACAAGATAATTGCCAATCGCATGCATCAGATGGGTTTTACCCAAACCTACCCCACCATATATGAACAGGGGGTTGTACGCGAAACCTGGGTTTTCCGCGACCTGCATGGCTGCCGCCCGAGCAAGTTGGTTAGACTTGCCCACAATAAAAGTGTTGAACGTGTTATCTTGCTTCAACAACCCACGGTGCATCAACTTCCCGTCTACAATCGACTCAGCTCTTGACTCGCTCTTACCAATACCCCGCGCAAGATTCTTTGACTTTGAATGACTGCCACGCAAACCAACGTGTTGCTCTGATGAGTCTGAGCGCGAAGGCGCAGAAGATTGCGCGTTTGCGCTATACGGATTCATCACCTGCAGGTGTACCCGACACAGCTCTCCGGTTTGTTCTTGTATAAGATCCGAAATGCGCCCCAAATACTTATTTTTCACCCAATCCATAATAAATTTATTCGGCGCGTAGAGACACAAATTTGACTGGTCCAACTCTGCCCTAAGAGGCCTAATCCAGGTTCCAAACTGCTGCGCGGGCAATTCTTCTTTAAGACGCTCACTACACCTCTGCCAATGCTCAACTAACACCACTAATTTACCCAACTGCCAGTTATTGTTGTTTTCGATCACAATAATAGCGACGTATCACAGAGTTATCCACTAGTTGAAACCCAGAAAAGTGTATTTTTCATCTTATATTTTTATGAATATAATCAGTGCTTTATAAATTTATATTCTATTTTTTCGCGACAAAAAATCACTAGATAATTTGTTTTTTTCCGATCTTGTGTATAAATATGCTGTGGATAACTTGTTACTATTTATTGGATATAAATGGTGCTGGGGAATGGCTCAAGAAAAAATGAGCGAACATATTGCATACAATTAAGTTTGAAGTTGATTCTACCGCCCCCGCATTGCAAGTTCGGTGTAAAACCTCTAGAATTCGCGCTCTTTTTTTGAATCTCGAATGGTTCGAAACCAGTACACACGGGTTTAAACTATATGAAGCGAACATATCAACCTAGCGTCCTTAAGCGAGCTCGCACCCACGGTTTTCGCGCTCGGATGTCAACAAAAGGCGGCCGTCTAGTTCTAAAGCGACGAAGAGCAAAAGGCCGAGCAAAACTCTCTGCGTAATAACGCAACCGCGTCCATTGCATCCTAGTTTTAGGCCTAATGGCTACTCAAAGTTATCCTAAAACATCGCGCCTGTTAAATACCTCAGACTACAGCGCTGTATTCGATCAAAACACCATAAAAGCATCCTCACGATACTTTTTGATAATTGCCAAATTCGGCAATAACCACAGTACTAGGCTCGGCTTAATTGTTGCTAAAAAGCACATCCCAACTTCTGTTGAACGAAACAGGTTAAAGCGTCTGATACGCGACTCTTTCCGGACACTGACCCCTCTCCCGCGTCATTTGGATATGATTGTACTAGTGAGGAAACCCGCAAAAAACATTCAGAACCGGCAAGCCTTTCAATCACTCAACACACTATGGTCCGATGTTGCGTTACAATGCCTTCGTCAAAACAGCACATAGCCACAAATATGATGACCAAGTTCCTGATCGGCATAATCAATCTTTACCAAAAATTTTTCAGCCTTCTGTTCGGAACCAACTGCCGTTTCCATCCGACATGTTCTCACTACTTCAAGGAGGCGATCCAAACCCATGGACCTCTCACAGGAGTAATGCTTGGCATCAACAGACTAGGGAAATGTCATCCCTGGCATGAAGGCGGTTTAGATCCTGTGCCGGAGACTATACGAAAATCCGAAAAAAAGAGCTGACCTATGGATTTCACACGTTTTTCTCTCTACTCCATCCTCGCGATCACTACATATCTTATGCTTCTCGCTTGGCAGGATGACTATCCACCAACTGTGGACCGAATTAATTCAACCGCAGACTTAACGCCTGCTGGAGCCGTTATCTCAGACTCTCCTATGGACTTACCCGAAGGCCTACCTATCGCGGAGACAGACCGCTCCGTTGTTACGACAGATGCCCGCTCATTATCTGATACAGTAGATAATTCAATCACGATAGTCACTGATACCCTCGAACTTACTGTTAATCTCACCGGTGGAGATATTACCTCACTGGCGCTACCCCAATTTAGGAAACAGATAGATGTGCCAAGTGACCCGTTTGATCTTCTTCTAACACAGCCTGGCAGAAGTTATGTTGCGCAAAGCGGCCTGATCGGGCCAGACGGCGTAGACAGCGGCACCAGAGCAGAATATCAAAGCCAACAAGTCAGCTATGCACTGACAGATGCCCAAGAGGAACTTACTGTAGATTTAGTCACCGAGACCGGTGATGTAAGCGTCATAAAACGATATAGTTTTACTAGAGGAAGCTACTTAATCGAAGTGAGCTTTATAGTTTCAAATCAAAGCAACAGAAATTTCCAAGCCAACGCTTTTGGGCAAATAAAGAGAGAAGTATTTGACGATCCAAGTAGCGTAGGAGGTCTTGGCCGCACCTACCTTGGCTTCGTCACCACATCTGAGGATGACCCGTACATAAGAGTAGACTTTGATGAGGTGGACGACGGAAGCCAATCCTTTGACACGCAAGGAGGATGGATTGGTTTCAGCCAGCATTATTTTATTTCCGCATGGATCCCCGATGCAACGCAAACTAACCGTTTCACTACCAGAAAAAACGACTTTGGTCAGTATTTCGGTGAATTCACAGGCAATACTATTGTTGTCCCCGCGGGACAAACAGCAAAGTACACGATGTCGTTTTACGCTGGTCCAAAAGACCAGTATGCCCTTGCAAAAATATCCCCCAATCTCGACCTAACAATTGATTACGGGTTTTTATGGTTTCTGGCAGCACCCATTTATTGGCTCTTACGCCAAATAGACTCGTTTATAGGTAACTACGGCCTCTCGATAATCACGCTGACGATAGCTGTCAAAGCTTTATTTTTTAAGCTGACAGAGACACAGTACCGCTCGATGGCTGGTATGCGACGTCTAGTGCCAAAAATCGAATCGCTGAAAGAAAGCTACGGTGATGACCGTATGAAGCTGCAACAAGCTACCATGGAACTCTATAAAAAAGAGAAAATTAATCCATTCGGTGGATGTCTTCCAATGTTAGTTCAGATGCCCGTTTTCATCGCGCTCTACTGGGTGTTACTGGAAAGCGTTGAACTCCGTCACGCTGCGTTTGGCCTTTGGTTGCAAGATCTTTCCGTTCGCGACCCTTACTTTATCCTGCCTTTGCTAATGGCTGCGACCATGTATCTGCAAACGAACTTAAGCCCAACCCCTGCTGACCCTATTCAAGCGAGAGTCATGAAGCTTATGCCAATCATGATGGGAGTTTTGTTTCTTTGGTTCCCTGCAGGCCTTGTACTCTACTGGTTAACTAATGGACTACTCGGCATTCTGCAACAGTGGTATATCACAAAGAAACTCGATGCTGCCCATGGCACCAAAAAAACGGCTTAAAGCCAATCCCTCGCCGGAAGCACATCGGTAGAATGAATAAAAAACAGTCTTACCGGTCATTGACTGAATCAAGCGCATGATTCAAAAAGATTCAGATACAATATGTGCTATAGCCACGGCCAACGGGCACGCTGGGATCGGAATTGTTCGCTTGTCAGGCCCAAAAGCAATTTCCATCAGCAAGAAAATCATCGGGATCTCCCTGAAACCCCGAAGAGCCACCTTAGTCGACATGACGCTCGCCAGCTCAGAGCTAATCGACCGCGGCATCGCGCTTTTTTTCAAGTCGCCCCATTCTTTCACTGGCGAAGATGTTGTAGAACTCCACGGGCACGGAGGCAGTCAAGTGCTCGTTTCGCTTCTTAATCAGTGCGTCGCACTGGGAGCCAGACTGGCCGCTCCCGGAGAGTTTTCTGAACGTGCATTCCTAAATGGTAAGATTGATCTTCTTCAGGCCGAAGCCATTGCCGATCTTATAAATGCAAGCTCTGCTCAAGCTGCTCGCTCAGCCATGAGAACTCTCCAAGGTGTCTTTTCTGGAAAAATCAATCAGCTAGTACGAGATATCACCAAAATTCGGGTGGACGTTGAAGCAGCTATAGATTTCAGCGATGAAGACATCGATATTATGGAAAGCGCTAGAGTGTCTGACGCAATGCAGACAGCCAACCACCATTTTACTCAAGTATTTCAGGCGGCCCAGCAAGGTCTCGTTATAAAAGATGGCATTACCGTCGTCCTTGCCGGGATCCCCAATGCTGGAAAATCGAGCCTTTTAAATGCACTAGCCGGCAGCGACACTGCCATCGTTACGAACATTCCGGGCACTACTCGAGATGTGCTTAGGCAAGAAATCAACCTCAACGGATTACCAATTCATATCATTGACACTGCGGGCTTGCGTTACAGCAAAAACGTTGTTGAGCAGGAGGGCGTGAGAAGGGCCCTTTCAGCGCTCGACGAAGCCGATCTAATCTTGTTGGTGACCGATAGCACAATGTATTCAGATCAGGATCTTTCTCCTATTGTCGAAACTCTTTGCGCTGGTAATTATGACGGCGACACTGCTGACGAAAAAAAGTCACCCGCCGAAATTAACCATCTTCTTAGCCGTCTTTGTGTGGTATTTAACAAAATTGATTTGATCAGTAATAGTAAATCAGGTGTTTCTTCAACAAGCTACCGAGAGCATGAGCTTAAGCTATTCCGATTGTCCGCCAAGACTAACGAAGGACTTAATGAATTGAGAGATCACCTTGTTGAAATTGCAGGTTACCAAAACATAGGTGAAGGAAACTTCAGCGCTAGAGAGAGGCACCTTACAGCCTTATCAGATGCCCAAGAAGCACTTTCCTCAGCTATCTTTGGGCTTGGGGAGAATTTGCCGCTCGAACTCATTGCGGAAGATTTACGCAGAGTTCAAGCCTACCTTGGCGCGATTACGGGTGAGGTCACCAGCGATGATCTGCTTGGAGAGATATTTTCTAGCTTTTGTATTGGCAAATAGGCCACCAAAGCCTTCAGAAATCGCTCGACAAACAGAGTCAGTATCTTAGTTTCTTGTGCAAAACATCGGTCAACCCGTGGTAAATTCTGTGGGCGAATCCCCATAACGTCATCGCGATAGCAATAGAAGCAAAGAACCCACAAACCGTACAAAGTGAATACCTTATTGATACCGTGTTTTTACACGCACTTGTTAAAGGGATAACTAATTGTTATATAGGGAGATATCTTATGTATTAACAGAAAATTGCCTGCACAATAACAACAACAATAATACTCTTATATATATTTATATATATTTATATATATTAGATTGTAAATTGCTAATTGAAGACTCTAGCAAGAGTTTTCGTCATCATTAGACCGAACCTGCTAAATCTCTACGCTCGTTATATACTTAACCCACTCAAAATTAATAGATGAGATTGACTATGCGATACGACAATGAGTACGACGTTATCGTAGTGGGTGGTGGACATGCAGGTACGGAAGCAGCTCTCGCTTCTGCTCGCAAGGGTGCAAAAACAATGCTGATTACTCACAGCATTGAGACGCTCGGACAGATGTCTTGCAATCCAGCCATCGGAGGCATTGGGAAGAGCCACCTCGTCAAAGAAATAGACGCGTTAGGAGGAGCAATGGCGCGCGCAACGGATAGAGCTGGCATTCAATTTCGAGTATTGAATGGTAGTAAAGGGCCAGCGGTTCGAGCCACCCGCGCTCAAACAGACCGTGTGCTGTATAAAGCCGCTATTCGAGCAATCCTCGAAGCACAGGTAAACTTGTTTATTTTTCAGTCCGCTGTTGAAGACCTTTTGCTGACAGACTATGTCGTTAATGGTGTCCGCACACAAATGGGCTTGGAGATCTTTGGCAAGAAAGTTGTACTCACGACCGGGACGTTTCTTGGTGGTAAGATTCATATTGGCTTAGAGCAAAGTAACGGTGGTAGAGCTGGCGATCTGCCGGCTGTTGCCCTAGCAGAGCGTCTACGAAACCTTCCTTTCAGAGTCGAGCGTCTGAAAACGGGAACGCCGCCGCGAATAGATTCTCGAACTGTCGACTTTTCTGTTATGGAAATCCAACATGGCGACAGCCCTACTCCCGTAATGTCATTTTTAGGCAGAAAAGCAGAGCAGCCCAAGCAAATCCCCTGCTACATCACCAGCACTAACCAAGCGTGTCATGAAATTATCCGCGGCGGACTGGATCGTTCCCCGATGTACACCGGAGTCATCGAAGGAGTAGGGCCTCGCTACTGCCCATCAATTGAAGACAAGGTAATGCGGTTTGCTGACAAAAAAAGTCATCAGATTTTCGTCGAGCCTGAGGGCTTGAACACGAATGAGCTATATCCAAACGGAATCTCAACGAGCCTGCCTTTCGATGTACAAATAAATATGGTTCGTCAGATTAAGGGGTTTGAAAACGCGCATATAACGCGCCCTGGCTACGCAATCGAATATGACTTTTTCGATCCTAGGGACCTGAACTACTCTCTCGAAACACGTCATATAGAGGGGCTGTACTTTGCAGGACAAATCAATGGTACTACCGGGTATGAAGAAGCGGCAGCTCAGGGTTTGCTGGCGGGTTTGAACGCAGCGCTTGCTGTGCACGGCGAGACGCCGTGGTGTCCCCGCAGAGACGAAGCCTATATTGGCGTTCTAATAGATGATCTTATTACTGCTGGGACCGACGAACCGTATCGGATGTTTACTAGCCGCGCAGAATATAGACTGACACTCAGGGAAGATAATGCCGATACTCGGCTTACGTCGATAGGTAGGAAACTCGGTTTGGTTGATGATGAGCGATGGACGTTTTTTCAGCAAAAGGCCAGTGCGGTCGATGATGAGATCAAGTACCTCAATCATCAAATCATCTACAAAGACTCCCGAGCCGCAGCGAAGCTAAATAAACTTTTGGACAAGCCGATTGCGCGTGAATATCGACTGTCTGAATTGCTCTCGCGACCCAAAGTAAATTACGACATGTTGCTTGATGTTACTGGGAGTCGCGCGACTGAGTTGGATTTTGAAGAAGATAGCGTGGAACGTCGGATCGCGGAGCAGGCTCGCCTTCAGGCCGAAATAAAAATCAAATATAAAGGCTATATTGACCGACAGTCAGAAGAAGTATCGAGACTGAAAAAACAGGAAAGCACGACAATTCCTGTAGGCTTCGATTTCTCAACAGTCCATGGGCTGTCTACGGAACTAAGACAGAAACTGGAAGCTGCTAGGCCAGGAAATATTGGTAGAGCGTCTCGCTTACCAGGAATGACGCCGGCGGCCATTTCGATGTTGATGGTCTACCTTAAGAAATACGATACTACAAATCGCAAAGCGAGCTAGGACCTGGGTCATAAAGGCAGTGACGTTCCAAAATGGCAACTGAGTCGGTCTTCGGAACTTTATGCAACTGCGTGATCAATTATCAGAGGGGCTGGAACAAATTGGGCTCCCCTTCAATGTGCAGCAAATAGATCAACTCGAAGCATATCTCTGTTTGATTCAGAAATGGAATGAAACCTACAACTTGGTGGCTAATTGCAGAAATGATCTGCTGCTTACCAGGCATCTGTTCGATTGTTTATCGGTTTTACCCCTTGTTGCAGTTGGAACCCCCTCCCGTGTCCTGGATGTGGGTTCGGGCGCAGGCTTGCCAGGCATACCTTGGGCAATTTTCCATCCTGGTTCGCAATTCACCTTGCTTGACAGTAACGGTAAGAAAACGCGATTCCTGTTTCAAGTGAAGGTGGCTCTTAAGTTAGAAAACGTGAACATTGAAAAAAGCCGACTAGAGTTTTATCAGCCCAAAGCACCACTCGATATTATCGTTTGCCGAGCCTTCGCGTCCTTGTCAAGCATCACAAAACGAGCATGCAATCTCATGGGAGATCAGACGCGATTGATTGCTTTAAAAGGCCAGCTTCCGGCGGCAGAACTAGAGGAATTGCCACTCCCTTTCAAAGCTCTGGATATTCAAAAAATCGCGGTACCGTCTCTGCGTGAGGAGCGGCACGTCGTTACTGTAGTTAAAAAGGAATGCACCTAGAATTTTGTCCAAAATATTTCGCACACAAAGCATCCCACATTAGGGTAGACTGTTGGTAGCTAGCCTGCGCAACAGCGCGTGAAAAAGATACAGTGTAGGGAGTAACAGTGAGCAAAGTTCTGGCCATTGCTAATCAGAAAGGTGGGGTAGGAAAAACCACAACCTCAGTTAATCTAGCGGCCTCTCTCAGCCTGACCAAAAACAGGGTTTTATTGGTCGATATGGATCCTCAGGGAAATGCGACTATGGGCTCGGGCGTGAACAAGAGCGAACTTGAGCATTCAATTTACGACTTGTTGACGGCGCGGGCAGACTACGCCAGCGTTGTTAAACGGACAGTAAGTGGAGAGTACGACTTACTACCTGCAAACGGTGATTTGGTGGCAGCTGAAATTGAACTGATTTCTTTGGATAAACGGGAGCTTAGATTAAGAGCCATTATCGAAGAGAACCGCGAGTATTACGATTTTATAGTCATTGATTGTCCCCCGGCCCTCAACATGTTGACGATCAACTCGCTTGTGGCAGCCGATGGCGTTGTGATTCCGATGCAGTGCGAGTATTACGCGCTAGAGGGGCTGTCGGCTCTGATGGACACCATCCGAGCGATTCAGGACAGGATCAATCCGACTCTGAAAATCGAGGGAATTCTTCGCACAATGTACGACCCTCGTAACAAATTAACGAGTGAAGTCAATGGCCAACTATTCAGCTACTTCGGAGATGCGGTTTACCGAACTGTAGTGCCACGTAACATTCGATTGGCCGAGGCGCCAAGTTATGGCGAGCCGATCATAAAATACGATCGTAAATCCCGAGGAGCTATTGCCTATCTGGCCTTGGCGGGAGAAATGCTGCGACGCCACGATGAGTCTGCTCGAGGGGCTCAGTAAACGGGCTCATGTTTAGTGTTAGTAAGCACACACTCACAATTTTTCTTGAAAATAAGCTTATTCTGCGGCCCCTATTATGAACGACAAGAAAAAACTTGGTAAAGGGCTTGACGCTTTGTTGTCGGCTGGAAGCGCAAAGACGATGGCGAGCCTGCTCGGAGGCCGATCTCGCGAAACAGATTCAGCTCAATCACAACCAATTGAACAGAAAATGGCTCGAGATGGTGACTTAATGAACATACCGGTGGACTTGATCCAGCGAGGTAAGTATCAACCCCGGACCGATATGCATGAGGAAGCCCTTGAAGAACTGTCTGCTTCGATCAAAAATCAGGGAGTAATGCAGCCAATAGTTGTAAGGCCGATTTCTTCAGAAAGATACGAAATCATTGCTGGTGAGCGACGCTGGCGGGCCACCCAGATGGCTGATCTCGACACCATACCAGCAATTGTTAAACCCGTAGGTGATGAAGCTGCCATCGCCATGGCGCTTATTGAGAACATTCAGCGCGAAAACCTTAACCCGATTGAAGAGGCAATGGCTCTCAAACGTCTGCAGGATGAGTTCGAGCTGACCCAACAAGAAGTCGCTGATGCTGTTGGAAAATCGAGAGTTACCGTAACCAATCTGATGCGTCTGATTAATCTCCACATAGTAGTCAAAAGAATGCTAGAACACGGGGACCTCGAAATGGGACACGCCAGAGCGCTGCTAGCTTTACCTGGCGATCAGCAAACCAATGCAGCACGAGTGGTGTCAGGAAAAGGGCTCTCGGTCCGTCAGACAGAAGCCTTGGTCAGACGATTACTTGCAGATAAAGGCAATACCCCAGAAATAAAGACGCTTGACCCCGACATTAAAAGCCTCGAGGACAATCTAGCGGAGAAGTTGGGGGCAAAAGTAATGATTCAGCATAGCGCAAGAGGCAAAGGGAAGGTGGTTGTAAAATACAACTCCCTGGATGAATTAGACGGCATCTTGACACATATCAATTAGGTTAGGGTCCCTAGCACCATTCGGCTAGCAAACCCCTACAAAAAAGTTGTCATTTGAAGCAACTCCTCAGCAAAAATGCCCTTTGTTTTCAGAGCCGAGTTGATTCTGGCGCGGGTTGCGATACCCCAGTAAAGTTCCTATAATGCGCGGGCTTTTGGTGACCACCGTAGCGATGAAGTGTCGTGGGAGGCCTTGGGAAATACTCTGACATACAGTGAGCTTCCCTGTCGTAGACGTGACAAATTTAAAGCCACCCCCTGTCCATAAAGTGATCGTCGCCCAAGTGTCTGCGACTGCCTTTATAACAGTTGTTTCTTTGGCTCTGATAAGTGCCCAAGCTGCCTTCTCGGTGCTGTTGGGGGGCATCGTTAGTAGCGCATCGAACGCGTTCTTTGCGGCACAAACCTTCAAGCACCGGGGAGCCAGAAACGCTCAGAAAATTGTTAAGGGGTTTGTTGCAGGAGAAATTGGCAAATTCTTCATCACCGTTGTGATGTTCGCTTTGTGTTTTTCCTTGTTGCCTAGTGTGATCGAGTTCGCCATGATCCTGGCGTTTTTGACGGTACACGTTGTTGGTGTTGTAGCAGCTGTGAGAATTGATTACAGCCCCAACGGACACAAGAGCACGTCATTACCCTGAGGCGATGCGCCATGCGCACGTAAGTAGGGTTTGTTCGGCATCCAAGCGAGCTTAATTGGATTTCAAGAGAGTCAGGAAAACTTAATGGCAGAGTTAGCCAATGCGGCGCACGCCGCCGCTGAGCACGGTGCTGAGACAACTGCTCAGGAATATATCACTCATCACCTCTCCTATTTGACATTCGGTCAACACCCAAGCGGCAGATGGGGCTTTGCCCATACTATGGAGGAAGCGACTGAGATGGGGTTTATGGCGTTTCATGTTGATACGCTTTTCTGGTCGTTGTTTCTTGGTGGTGGGGCATTGTTTTTTTTCCGGTGGATTGGCAAAAGAGCTACGTCTGGAGTCCCGAACGGGACGCAAAACTTTGTTGAAAGTATCTTTGAATTTGTTGACGATCGAGTCTCCGAAGGTTTCAACCATAAAAACCCGGTCATTGCTCCGCTCGCTTTAACGGTATTTGTCTGGATCATGTTAATGAACCTTATGGACCTTGTGCCGGTAGACTGGCTACCAGAAGTCGCAATTTTCATCGGCCACTTCTTTGGTCAGGAACACATGTCTTTCAAAGTGGTACCGACAACAGATCCGAACATCACCCTCGGCATGTCGTTTAGTATCTTTGCCTTGATTATCTACTACAGTATAAAGAACAAGGGCGCCTGGGGTTTCTTCAGCGAACTGGCCTTTCATCCATTTGGCAAGTGGATGATGCCTTTTAACCTAATGATTGAAATCCCAACGCTCTTGGCTAAGCCAATCTCTCTTGGACTAAGATTATTCGGTAATCTTTATGCCGGAGAGCTCCTATTTCTGGTGATTTCAGCACTGCTGGGACTATACCAACTGCCGTTTCACTTTGTATGGGCGGTATTTCATATCCTCGTGGTTCCTCTGCAGGCGTTTGTGTTCATGATGTTAACCATCGTTTATCTCAATGCCGCGCACGATGGGGCTCATCACTAATTAAAATTGTTAACACTTTCTTTCTGAACTGGAGAAAAAAATGGAAACTATATTGGCAGCAACTGTAATCGGCGTATTCTGGCTGCTCGGCATGGGCGCACTGGGCACGGCGATCGGCTTCGGGATATTGGGCGGCAAGTTTCTTGAGGGCTCAGCTCGACAACCTGAAATGGCGCCCAAGCTCCAGGGTTCAATGTTTTTGGTTGCTGGTCTGATCGACGCGATTACGATGATTGGTATTGGTATTGGGATGTGGTTTACGTTCGCGAATCCGTTTCTAAGCCAGTTGGGTTAAAGGCTCTAAAAGTGTTTAAACCATACTAACTAGCGAGAGGTTCCCGTGGATATCACCCTTACCATATTTGGGCAGTCGGCCGCCTTTTTTGTTTTCTGGTGGTTCTGTTCCACCAAGGTCTGGCCGCTCTTCTCCAACGTGTTGGAGGACCGCAAGGAGCGTATTGCAGATGGCCTTGAGGCCGCTGCGCGAGCGCAGAAAGACCTAGAATTAGCGCAAAACGCCTCTTCTGACCAATTGCGTGTAGCAAAGGAGCAAGCAGCCTTGATTATAGATCAGGCTAACAAGCGAGCCTCTCAGATTGTGGAGGAAGCAAAAGATAAAGCCAAAATAGAAGGCGAGCGAATTATTGCAGGGGCCAACGCAGAAATTGAGCAGGAAATGAACCGGGCCCGTGAGGCCTTGCGCGAGCAGGTTGGCGCTATTGCGATTGCTGGGGCCGAAAAAATTCTTGAACGATCAATCGATCAGGCTGCGAATGAAGAGCTTCTAAGCAAGCTTGCCGCGGAACTTTGAGCAGAGGATAAACTCAGCCAATGGCAGAACTCACTACATTAGCCAGGCCGTATGCTAAAGCAGCATTTGAATCTGGATTGGGCGATAATTCTCTGGGGCATTGGTCCTCGGTGCTAGCTACCGCGGCTTCTGTCTCGTCGGAGCAATCGGTAACACGGCTTCTAACCGACCCGTCTTTGTCAACCGACAGCGTAGTGGACTCATTTGTCGAGCTTCTGGGTGACGACCTAGACACCAAGGCCCGGAATTTCATCCGGTTACTCGCTGAAAATAAGCGCCTGGTCCTTCTACCAGCCATTTCTGCACTGTTCCATGCCCTGAAGGCAAATCAGGAAAGGTCAATTACTGTAGAAATCACAACGGCCTTCGAGGTCAGTTCGGAAAATCTGGATAATCTGGCCCAGGGCTTAAAGGGGCGTCTAGCGCAAGACGTCAGCCTCAGCACGACCGTGGACAACAGCTTGATTGGTGGGGCCGTTGTGCGGGCTGGAGACACCGTGATCGATAACTCGGTGCGCGGAAAACTGGTCAAGTTAGTCGAATCAATGAATTCCTGAGCCAAACGAAGAAGGCATTACAGGAATAAGGGAAACGAGCATGCAACAACTGAATCCGTCAGAAATCAGTGAGATTATCAAGCAGCGCATCGACAGCCTCGATGTATCCGTTCAGGCTAAGAACGAAGGCACGATTGTTAGCGTGTCCGACGGTATTATCCGCATCTTTGGCCTAACCGATGTTATGTATGGAGAAATGATAGAGTTTGAGGGCGGCATTTACGGTATGGCTCTCAACCTTGAGCGTGACTCTGTTGGCGCAGTGGTATTGGGTGATTATCTTGGCCTCAAAGAGGGCCAGTCCTGCAAATGCACCGGGCGAATTCTTGAGGTGCCGGTTGGGCCAGAACTCGAGGGTCGTGTTGTAGATGCCCTT
>DORE01000186.1 GCA_003514305.1 Gammaproteobacteria bacterium
ACCCGCATCAATCAGCTTTGAACAGGCTGCCGCTTTGCCTTTGGTGAGCTTGACCGCCTGGCAAGCACTCAGTGAATTCGGCCGCCTACAAGCAGGGCAGTCCGTCTTTATCCAAGCTGGCGCTGGAGGCGTCGGCAGTGTCGCCATCCCAATGGCCAAGCATCTGGGGGCCAAGGTCTACACCACGACCAGCGCCAAGAACAGCGACTACGTCAAATCGCTCGGTGCAGACGTGGTCATTGACTACGCCAGCGAAGACTATGAGTCGGTCATCAGAGATCAAGAACCCGATGGCGTTGACTTGGTGCTTGAGGCATTGCTGGGCAACGGCACTGCTGAAGCAGCAATTAGGCTCACAAAGGACAACGGTCGTGTCGCCTACATGAATAACGAACCGCCCGAAATGGAGGAAATTGCCCAACGCAATATCACGGCGGAATTTCTCCATCATAGACCCGACGGAGACATGCTGAAGGACCTCGTGGGCTTATACCAATCGGATCAGATCACCTTGCCAAGGGTTCATGTTCGTCCGTTGGAGGAGGCTCTAGATGCGCACCTGCAGTCCGAGGCAGGGCACACTCAGGGGAAGGTAGTGCTGCGCATATCCTAAATCAAAGGCCCTCTGCGAGGGCCTGATTGGGCTGACATCAGCGCGAATCATTTTAAGGTTAAAACTTCTTGCGATCCACATGAAAATGATGGCATTGTCTTGGAATAAAAAATCGTTTGACTGCACTGATCGATCAAGGAGCATTGATATGAAGCACTCCATGTTACGCAACGCCCTTACCAGCGCTGTGGCCGCGGTGACCCTCAGCGGCCCAGTCCTTGCACAGAACGTCCTAGAAGAAGTGGTGGTTGTCGCCCAAAAACGCGAACAGAACCTGCAGGAAGTTCCCATTGCAATCAACGCCTTTACGGGCCGACAAATGAATGCTTTAGGCGTTTCAGAGAGCTTCGATATTGCTGCATTCTCTCCCGGGGTTCACATCTCGGGAAATCTAGCGGGGCAGAACACGCAATTCTCGATCCGAGGCGTCACCCAAAACGACTTCAATGACATTATTGAGGCGCCCAATGCGGTTTATCTTGACGAGGGTTACATCGCGGTAGCCCAAGCACAGACCTTCGCCGTATTTGACGTCAACCGGGTGGAGATCCTTAAGGGTCCGCAGGGCACGCTGTTCGGAAGAAACGCCACGGGCGGTTTGGTGCACTTTATTTCCAATGCACCCTCCTTTGATGGGATGGAAGGTTATGTCGATGTCGAGTTTGGGCAATTCGATGTCCCGAATAACGCAAATCGGACAGTCTTAGAAGCCGCTATTGGAGGCCCGCTATCAGAGACCTTCGCTGCGCGCGCAGCCATTCGGTACAGCGATCAAGACCCTTACCTCCAGAACCTTTATAGCAATGCTAACCAGCTACCTTTCCTGGGGGATCCTGGACCCGGCTCTGGAGCCGACCTCGGTGATGACGACACCATGGCTGCGCGCATTCGGCTGGCGTTTGAGCCAACTGACCGATTACGCATGGATTTAAGCTTCAACTACTCAGACAGTGAAGTAGCCACAGGGCCGTATCAGAGCAAATCCACGTTCGCAATTGCGCAGGACCATGATAGCAACGCCAATACGCCGCCAGAACTGATTAACGTGATCAACACACCTGCGGGTGAGAGCCGCCTCTCGGCACTTTATGATGCCAACGGCAATGACACCGGACTCGATGCAGGCGGGGACATCGAGGATGGGGACCAGTGGCTACCCGGCGGAGGTGGCGGCCTACCGGGACGTCTGGCCCCGGGCGCCGATTTCTTTGGTTATCTTGACCCTGATGGTGATGACTTCACTTTCTCAGGCGATTTTGCTTTTGCGAATCAAGGTAGCACGGAAAATTCGGGGATTAACTTCAAGATCAGTTACGAACTATCCAACGGGATGAGTTTCGTATCGATTACCGACCACAAAGATTACGAAAAGCTGCTGTTCATTGACGTCGATTCTGCACCGGTCAACCAGCTAGCCAACTATGCCGCTGTCGACGCTACCAGCTTCACCCAGGAATTCAGACTGAGCGGCGAAACGGACCGCTCTCGCTGGGTAGCGGGCGTCTATTATTTGAATATCGATTCGGAGTCGGACAACGGTCTGAAAGGACCGCAGGCATCTTTCGCTGATGTTTTTGGTGGTGTCCCGATTGATGTCGGCACGACGGCAGGCCTGGAAACCGACTCCTATAGCGTCTTCGGGCAAATGGAATTCGATCTTACTGACCGAGTGACTCTGATTGGTGGCCTGCGCGCTATGCGCGAGGAAAAAGACTTCGAATTGAATATCGGAGTTGCCCCCTCGGAGTCTTCATTTGTTGTGAACACGCACCCCTGCTTCAGCGATGCCAGTCAGTGCTTCCCTGGAACCGGCGTGGAGTACAGCGATGACATCTCTGAAAACTATTGGACAGGCAAGCTGCAGGTCACCTTCGACATGTCGGACGACCTGATGCTGTACGGCGGCATGAATCGAGGCGTGAAAGCGGGTAGCTACAACGCGCCCCTACTTGGCGCCTTCTACGGGGCGGGCGGCCCTGGCTCGCTGCCCTACGACGAGGAGGTATTGACGTCGTATGAAGGTGGCTTCAAAGCGACTCTTGGAGACGGCTTGACCCGAATTAACGGCTCTGTCTT
>DORE01000098.1:0-3783 GCA_003514305.1 Gammaproteobacteria bacterium
GCCCGTTTTACTTGCAAGGATCAGAGCTCCTCAATGCTGGATGCCAGAGCTAACTACTGGCTCCCAGTTGATCAATACATCGGTGGCGTAGAGCATGCTATTTTGCATCTCCTGTACGCTCGTTTTTACCATAAGCTGTTGCGGAACGAAGGACTCATCGACAGCGATGAACCATTTGCGCACCTGCTGACTCAGGGGATGGTCCTAAAAGATGGCGCCAAGATGTCGAAATCGAAAGGGAATACCGTTGACCCGATATCTCTCATAGAAAGACATGGCGCAGATACTGTAAGAATGTTTACCATGTTCGCATCTGCACCGGACCAAACGCTCGACTGGTCTGACAGTGGCGTGGAAGGCAGCTATCGTTTCCTGAAACGCTTTTGGAAACAGCTTCGCGAGCACGAAGCGCTCATCCTGCCCAAGATGGACAACCTGGTGCTGTCTGCCGAGCAGAAGAAGATGCGACTCAAAAGCCATCGAACTCTGGCTAAAGTCACAGATGATTATCAACGGCGTCACACCTTTAACACTGCGATCGCCGCCACCATGGAACTACTAAACGCGATCTCAAAATTTTCCGACAAAAACGACGGGAAGACCGATCGTATCCTTGTGCAAGAAGCTTTGGAATTCAGCGTTCTGATGCTCGCTCCGATTGTCCCTCACTTCTGCCACGTCGCTTGGCAGCTACTCGGGCACGAAGGTGCTGCCATGGACGCCCGTTGGCCAGCAGTAGAGAAAAGCGCCCTTATTGATGAAAAAATGCTCATCGTGCTTCAGATTGACGGCAAGCTGCGCAGCAAAATTGAAGTCTCTCGGGGTATCACTAATGACGATCTCGAAAAACTAGCTCTTGAGGATGAAACCATACAGCGCTTTACAAGCGACAGGTCTGTCCGGAAAGTAATTGTTGTACCAGGAAAACTCGTCAATATCGTTGTAGGCTAGGTATGCGCAATTGGGCTATTAATTTGCTTGCCTTTATTATAGTAATTTCACTGCCGGCCTGCGGGTTCGCGCTACGTGGCAGTGACTCTATTTCATCACGCTTTAACAGCCTCAATTTAGAGCTGGAACAGCCGGGAAGTGAATTGTCTGCCCTCCTTAAGCGGAGTCTGACGTCAGCAGGCGTCAATCTATCACCACAGCAACCAAATATCTCTGCAACCCTTAGGGTGAGCGATGAACAACTCTCATCCCGACCGGTGTCGATAAACCCCAGAGCTCGCGCGTCCCAAGTGGAAATAAGACTAAGCGTTCGCATCACGCTGACAACGCCCGGAAGGACATCGACCCCCGAAGAGACGCTCGCTGTCGTCAGAACTTATTTCCAGGATATTGAAAATATCGCCGGCAGTCAGGAAGAAGCCCAGCTAATTGCGGATGAGCTGAGACGCGAATTGAGCGATCAACTGTTGCGTCGATTGGAATCAACCATCGAATGAAGATCAAGACCGAACACCTCGCCAGAACTTTGAATGCTGGCGCCCACCCTGTCTACTGGTTGAGTGGCGACGAGCCATTACTGCTGCAGGAAAGCGCTGATCAAATCCGTCGTCACCACCGCGAAGCAGGCTTTGCCGATAGAGAAACCTACAATGTTGATCGCAACTTCAACTGGGCGCATTTTAGACAGTCTACCGGCAACCTCTCTCTTTTCGCTGAGCGCAAGTTCGTCGAGCTTCGCCTTCATCAGGCCAAGCTTGAAGATGATGGGAAACTTGCGTTGGCAGATTTTCTTGAGACCGGCGCTCGCGATCTTGTCATCTTGATTAGCAGTCCAAAACTTGAATCCAGCGTCATGCAGACTAAGTGGTTTAAATCGATTGAATCACGGTCGGTGGTGATTCAAGTTTGGCCAATAGATCGGGAAGGCCTGCCGGGCTGGCTGGAGAGAAGGATGCTTCGAGCTAATATCCATCCTGAGCCAGACGCGTTACAGATATTGATCGATCGCGTAGAAGGCAACTTGCTCGCAGCCGCGCAAGAAATCGAAAAGCTCAAACTTCTAGCTGGAACGAATGACACGATCAAGCTTGACGTGCAAACCGTGATGCAGGTCGTCGCAGATAATTCTCGCTACAA
The DNA here is from genome assembly GCA_003514305.1 of Gammaproteobacteria bacterium. Taxonomy (GTDB): domain Bacteria; phylum Pseudomonadota; class Gammaproteobacteria; order Pseudomonadales; family Pseudohongiellaceae; genus UBA9145. Next base: position 2,089 of record DORE01000098.1, read on the forward strand.
TGCTTATCAGCTGGTGGATGCAGCGCTTTTGGGAAATCTAGCGCGTATACAAAAAATTCTGAATGGACTACAGGCTGAAGGCGTCTACCCACTGGTCATCTTAGGGGCTATTACTCGTGAGCTTCGAATTCTACAACCAATGGTTGAGAAAAGAGAAAATGGCCAGCCGCTAACTTCTATACTGCAGACTTCCAGGATCTTCTTCAACCGCAAACAGCCGGTCAAGGCAGCAGTCTCAAGATTATCAAGCCCTCTCATCTGGGAATTGCTGAAGCAGGCCCGGCTGGTCGACCAAGCCTGCAAGGGTATTTGTTCGGCCAATCCCTGGGATGAGCTAAGTATGCTGCTGATTCGCCTCAGTGGCAGCCAGGTTTGCACCGCGACCACACCTTGCATGATCTAATTGAGACCTCGGCGCTCAAGGAGCGGCAAGATTTGTGCGTCCCTACCCCTGAAGCTTCTGTACAGACTCATGGCATCCTTGCTTCCTCCCTGCGAAAGCAAGGACCGCCTGAAACGATCCCCATTCTCGCGCTGCAGTCCCCCATTATCATAGAACCACTCCGCAGTGTCTGCGTCCAGCACTTCACTCCAAATGTAAGAATAATAGCTGGCTGAATAGCCTCCGGCGATGTGTGAGAAGTAGGTCGCACGGTAGCGAGGCGGCACTTCATCAACTTGAATACCGGCAGCGCCCAGGGCCTGCTCCTCAAATGCCATAATTAGATCTGCCGCAGGCACTTCATCAACAGTCAGCTGGTGCAAAGCCTGATCGACAATAGAGGCCGCAAGATACTCGGTCGTCGCGAAGCCCTGATTAAATGTTTGAGAAGATACCACCTTCTCGAGCAATGTACGGGGCATAGCCTCTCCAGATTCATAGTGCACCGCGTAATTCTCGAGGACTTCGGGCCAGATGGCCCATATTTCATTGACCTGACTTGGATATTCTACAAAGTCGCGAGGAACACTCGTTCCGGAGAAGTAAGGAAATTTTACTGCTGAGAATAGGCCATGTAGAGCATGTCCGAACTCATGAAACATGGTCGTCACCTCATCAAAGGTAAGCAGGGTTGGCTCACCAGCCGGCGGTGCCGTGATGTTCAGATGGTTAGCGACAACAGGTTGTGTCCCCATGAGTTCACTCTGCGAAACATATGAGTTCATCCAGGCACCGCCACGTTTGCTAGGCCTCGCGTAGAAATCTGCAATAAACATTCCCAGCGTTGTGCCGCCGACGTCGATGACCTCAAAAACTCTGACATCCTCCTGATAGACTGGCAGGTCGTCACGCTCTTCAAAGTGAATCCCGAACAGTCGTTCTGCAGCGTAGAAAACACCGCGCTGCAGTACATTTTCCAGCTCAAAATACGGGCGCAGTTGGTTGGCGTCAAAATCAAACCTTTCCGATCTTAATTTTTCGGCATAAAAATCCCAATCCCAGGCGGCGAGCTGAAAGTCAGCTCCTTCCGATTCGATCATGGCCTGCAGATCATTTGCCTCACGCCGCACATTGACCACGGCAGGCGCTGCAAGCTCAGCCAGTCTCCGATTAACCACATCAACAGTCTGAGCGGTTTGGTTGGCTAGGATAAACTCCGCATGATTAGCGAATCCCAGCAATTCCGCACGCTCTGCTCTTAGGGTCAAGATTTTTGAGAGCACATCCCGGTTGTCAAAGTCTCCCCCTCGACT
>DORE01000098.1:4168-19094 GCA_003514305.1 Gammaproteobacteria bacterium
CAGGCTGACCACTGGTATTCAACAAAGGAATCACATACTTTCCGGGAATATCGCGCTCAGCAGCCTCCTCGCTGGCTGCCTGCTTCAAAGCGTCGTCTATTCCCTGCATTTCTTCTTCAGAATCCACGATGATTGCCAGGTCGTTTGCTTCGCTCAGGACATTCTGGCTGTATAGCGTCTGCATAATCGCCATATCAGCATTAATCTCGCGCATTCTCTCCTGCTGCAATCCTGTCAGAGCTGCTCCAGCCCTAACAAAGTCGAGATGGTACAGTTCCAGTAAGCGCTGAGCTTCGGGATCAAGAGACAAACTTTGCCTCTGATCGAAAAGAATTTTTATCCTCGCAAACAGAGCGCTATTCAACAGAATAGCATCATTATGCGAAGCAAGCAGAGGCGCGAGCTGTTGCTGTAGCGACCGGATTTCGTCATTGGTATGCGCGCTAGCCATACTGAAGAATATCCGGGACACCCGATCAAGTAACTGACCGGAGCGTTCAAGAGCAACAATTGTATTGTCAAACCCAGGGGCCTCGACCTGATTGGCTATCGCTTCAATTTCTGTCAATTGCTCGGCCATACCACGATCAAAAGCCGGCAAATAGTGCTCAGTCTGAATAAGGTCGAATTGCGGGTAATCAAGAGGAAGCGGGCTTGCCTTGAACAACGGATTTGTAACAGTGGATGGGGATGTGATGTTTTCTGACATAGCAGACCCAATTAATTGACCAGAGAAAGGATCATCAGCGCTGGACTTTTGCGGCTCTGAACACCCGACCAACACGGCTGTAAGTGCCGCCAGAGATAGAAATTGAATTTTCATAGGAAAGATTGTTTTTAGTCCTTGGATAGTGCAAACGGCTTTTACGGGTGAAGCTCTGGGTGACTGAAGATTTCAGGCTTCGACTCAGCCCCTGAATCTTGCGATAGCAGAGTAGCATTTTAGCGACTTTTCGAGAAGCTTCAGCCCTACCACTTAATTATTGCTGTGGTCTGACCAGAGAAATAGCCTTGCTTCGCGGTTGAGCGTTAAGCACCCAACTGACGAGCAAGATCTATAAAACTGTCTGCATCAATATCAAACTCACCCGCTGCGTTTCTTTCTCTGATTCGGCCTTCTCCCCATTCGAGGGGCCGATAGACATAGGCAGTTCTTAATCCCGCTTGCGCAGCTGCGCGTAAGTCCCCAGGATGCGCTGCTACCATCAAGATCTGACTCGGCTCCAAATTCAGCAAATCAATCGCTTTGAGGTAAGCCCTTTGATCCGGCTTATAGTGCTTTGCCAGCTCTGCGGAAAACACCGCGTCCCAGGGTAAACCCGCATTTTTCGCCATATTCGTCAGCAACGACACGTTTCCATTCGACAAGGTAGCAATCATAAATCGACTCTTAAGTCGATTCAGACCGCTAACCGTATCAGGCCAAGGGGACAAGCGATGCCAAGCGCGATTAAAGTGATCAAGATCAGCTTCCGAAAGCCCGTCAAGAGCAAACTCAACGACTAATTCGTCCAAAATCATCCGGTGAAGATCATCAATGTCTGTCCAGGGAAGTTCTCCCGAACGAACCTTGTTCATTGAGGGTCCGTAACCCTCACGCCAACAGTCCACAAATTCTCCCCAGTCGACTTGCAAGTTTTTTTGCTGTGCTAGAAGCTTTCCTTCCCTGATGATCGATGATCGCCAATCCACTACAGTACCGAAAACATCGAACAGCAGCGCCTTTAAGTTCGAACGCAGCGGTAGATGGTTGTCTGGCTCCGCTCCTCTTATAGGAAAAGCTGCGTGTAGAGTACCTAGACCCAAGAATCGCAGCGTTTTCCTCCTTGAGGCCGAGTAGTCAGTAGTTCTGGAGTGGTCAGCAGGAAGCCTAGTTCTGTTACCGATGCCCATCATGGAAAAAGTACCTTTTCTAACTCAATATTGAGTATCATAACGCAATAAACGGCCTATTAGACATTCTGACTCAAAGCTAAAATCAACCCGGCCACGCCGAATCTCCATTTACATGATTGATCTTAAAATAGCTCGAGCCGAGACGCCTGGATGCAATAAGCTCATCCATTTCAATAATGCCGGATGTGCGCTTAGGCCTCATTCTGTCATCGACTCGGTGACCAAGCACCTGCAGCTTGAGCAGCAGATCGGTGGATACGAAGCGGAGACACAAGCCAAGGAGGAAGTCGGCAATTTCTACGCACAACTGGCCCAACTCCTGAATTGCAAGAGTTCGGAAATTGCGTTTATGGAAAGCGCGACTAGGGCTTGGCAATCAGCGCTCTTGTCTCTGGGTCTCAAGAAAGGAGACGAAATCATTACCGCTGGCAATGAGTATGCTGGGAACTATCTCAGTTTGCTCTCAATAGCCCGTCAAATTGGTATTGAGATTCGGACTATCGCCCTTGAAGCTGACGGCCTCATCAAGGCTGAAAATATGGAAAGGTATTTGGGTGCAAAAACGAGGGCGATTTTGATAACCCATATTGCGAGCCAGCGTGGGGATATCCAGGATATCAAGGCGATAGGGGAAATCGCTCAAACGAAAGGAGTCTGCTTTTTGGTAGACGCGTGCCAATCTGTCGGCCACGTGCCACTCGATTTACAAGAAATTAAATGTGACTTTTTATTTGGCACCGGACGAAAATATCTGAGGGGGCCCAGGGGAACCGGATTCCTATTCGCTCGCAGTGAAAGCACCGCAAAGTACATGCCTCCAGTGATTGATTTACAGTCGGCTCACTGGGATGCAGCAGAAAGATTCACCATCAAAGAAGGCGCTGCCAGATTTGAGAGCTTTGAACGGAATCTCGCCGGCCAAATTGGTTTGGCCAGGGCTGTTGAGTATGCCAACTCCTTGGGCATTACAAACATAGCGGCTCGAATACAGAGTCTGGCTAGAACTATGGTGACAAGGCTTGAGGCCATTCAAGGTGTTCGGGTGCATGAATTGAGCGAAACCCGATCAGGAATTGTCACGTTCAGCAAAGTCGGGATCGAAGCGGAGAAGCTTCAGAACCAATTGCATCAACAAGACGTCAACACATCAATCAGCAAAAGGAGTAATGCCAGACTGGATCTGGACAGAGATATTCAATGTGACGTTGTGAGAGTCTCCTTGCACTACTACAACAGCGACAGTGAAATAGAGCGCGTCGTTCAACTCATAGAACACTACTAACTCCGTCACCGCGCAATTGGCTCGCATAAGAAACGCAAACTTAGAGAACCAGGCCATTTTCCTGATTACTGAAAATACACCACCAGAATCGCAAGTGGGCAGATAAACTTGACGTAGAAAGGCCAGATTTTCCAGAAGATTCCCGACTCCACTTCAGGGCAACCCTGCTTAATCTCCTCCAGAACTTCTTTGCGTTGCCAGATCCAAGCGGCAAAAATGCAAAAAGCAAATCCCAGGAGCGGTTGGCTCAACTCTGTCGTAACTGTCACAACGAGATCAAAAAACGAATCAAAGTTAAAAACAATAACTATTGAAATAATGGTGATGATCAACCCGATGAGCATAGCCGCCCACCGACGATCAAGCCCATGGTTCTCAACAGCGTATGCAACTGGCACCTCTAACATGGATATTGATGAAGTCAGAGAAGCGATAGTCATCAACGCAAAAAAAGCAATAGCCACGAATACGCCGATGGCACCCATAGTACTGAAGAGCGATGGCAAAACTGAAACGATCAAACCCGGGCCGGCGATTAGCCCACCTGCGTCGTCATAGATTTCCACTCCATTTGCAAGCGCGACATACATTGCCGGCAAAATAAGCATGCCTGCCAACACAGCAATGCCGACATCGAGCAGCGCGACTAGACCGCCAATAGTGGGCAAGTTCTCTTTGCTGCTGATATAGGAACCGTAAATCAGCATCGTACCTACCCCTAAAGAAAGAGAGAAAAAAGCCTGACCCATCGCATCAACGAGAAGCGAAGGATCTGCTATCAAAGAAAAGTCCGGGATGAGATAAGCGCGGAGCCCATCCATAGCGCCAGGCAAAGTCAGAACATAAAAAATTAGCAAAAGAAGTATGATAATCAGAGACGGCATTAGGCGTGAAGCCCATTTCTCGATACCTTCTTTCACTCCTGCACTGATAATGTATACAGTTAGCATCATGAATAACACTACAAACAAGCTGTTGCGCGTCACCGAATCAGTGGTCAACCAAGCAGACATCTCTACCGCGCCCAATAACCGAGCAACAGGGTCAAAGAAAAATGCAATCATCCATCCACTAACTATGCCGTAGAAACTGAGAATAAAACTCACCGTGACAATGCCAGTGAACCCTACCAGTAATGCGGCAAGTTTTGTTTTCTCGCCAGATGATATAGTGCGCAACGCCGTCACCGCATTAGCTTTCGCATAGCGCCCGATGATGAGTTCCGCCATAAGTGCTGGATAGGCCAGTGCAAATGCCAGAATCAGGTACGTAAATAAAAACGCGGCGCCGCCATTAGAAGCGGCGTTCGTCGGAAAACCCCAGATGTTTCCGAGGCCAACCGCCGAACCCGATGCAGCCATCAAAAATCCGAATCTGGAAGTGAATTCGCCTCGAGGTGCTGCCATGACATCAATTCTCTTTTAATTATACATTTCCCGTGGGCCGTATACTTACTTCGAAGCTGAACGTGGACTTCTTTATGAAGAGTAAATCAATGCCATGAGTAGGTAAATGAAGACTTACTATTCGTACGACACAAGTGTGAAAATCAACGCGTCTGGATCGGTCAGCGAAAACAGAACATTGGTAAGAACTATGACCTTGTCGCCTTGATTGACCTCAAGTGACGGTATCAGCAATCGATTTTCGGTAGAGGAAAACGTGGCGATTCCAGTGAAATCAGTGCGAGGAATAACAGTATCAAGGTCTGCTTTAAACTGGAACCCACTGCTGTGCGAAACCGCGTGAAGGTATAAGCTAACAATGTCTTCGTCATTGTTGACGTTGACAGAGGTGATCAACAAGCCCGTACTAGATTCAAAGACGTGCGCTGCCTCACTGTAGCGCTCAACAACAGACACGTTCATATACACCAGATCTCGAGGATCATTATAAGCCCCGGAAATGAAGGGCGCATCTTGCGCTTTGAACCCAAGGTTGATTTTCGGCAAACTGTCTATCGTATCTAGCACCGCCATGCCGTTTCCAAGAACGTTGCCAAAAACGGTGAAGCCGCCGTTAGTCGCGTCCAGAGAAGTATTGTCGTTGAGATTTACAAACCACTGGTTGGTAGCGCTGTCAGGATCTCCGTCGATCTTGGCCATGGCAACCGTTCCTTTGGTGTTTGAGGCGCCAAATTCGTTCGCCACAGGCAAATCTGTCACGACGTCGACGGGTCCCACGTAAGGCTGAAATCGATAGGCGCCTCCCTGCACAACAAAGTCATTTGGCACCCGATGAAGGTAAGTAGCGTTGAAATCTCCACGGTTAACGTAGTTCAGGAAGTTTTGAACTGTTGCCGGCGCAGAGTCATCAAGAAGTTCAATCGAGTAATCACCAACAGAAGTACTCACCCTGACAATCGTGCCCGCATCACTAACCGGGCTGAGACAGGGAATGACGGATAAACTCAAGAGCACCACGAACTGGCGAATCGAGGATGTCTGACGAAAATAGAAGTTTGAACGAAGCACTATAGATTTTTGCCTAAAATAGCGAACGGAGAATAGGCCAACTGTCGCAGAACATCAACACATTCAATGACAATTGAAGTCAATTTGCCGCTCATTAAATGTTCGCCGTGGACCTATTCTGAGTTATGATAGTGCGAAATAGCTGGCCAAGATCAATATTCACCATCTGCCTCGACATGTAACCTGGAAACATTCGGGGCCGGACAATTTCCTCACTCTCAAGAAATACATTGACGCCCCCTGACTTAACAGACGTTTCACCGCAACTCGGCATTGGCGTCGACTTTGGCACAAGCAACAGCGCCGCTGCCGTCTATGACGGCGAGCGAATCCACTTGGTCTCGCTCGAGGAGACTTCTGTAGTTATGCCTTCCGCGACCTATATCGACAAAGATCTTAAAATTAAAACTGGGCAGGCGGCCATAAATCGCTATGTTGCAAGCAATATGGGGAGAACGGTTGAGCTTAGTGCCGAGGTGCTCGGTGAGGGGCGGTCCACTACCGGACAAATCGGCGACAAAGGATTACCCGAAGAGGCGCAAACAGAACTAGTCTATGGACAGTCGTTTGTCGACGGCGGGCTACAGGGTCGATTATTCCGCGGAATTAAGCGGCTCTTGGGAAATCGGAGTGCGCCGCGTTTGATGGTTTTTAATCGACCGTTCCGTCTTGTCGCGCTAGTGACTCCGCTATTAGTTCGCATCCAGCAAAGTGTCGGACAACTTGTCCAGGAACTTGAGCCAAGCCTGAAGGATTCCAGCCACGCCTGTATCGGTCATCCTGTCAATTTCGAGGGGAGCGAACAAGGGCGAAATCAGCTTGCCATTACCCTACTCAAAGAAGCCTACGGGTATGCCGGCTTTAAAATTCAGAGCCTCTATCCGGAGCCAGTTGCGGCAGCCTTGAGCTACCTTCACCTACATCCAACCGCCAGTCAGAAAACCATTCTTGCAGTGGACTTTGGTGGCGGGACATTGGATCTGTGTTTGCTCAAGCGCTTTGAGGAAGGCTTCAAGGTAATGAACACCCATGGCATTGGACTCGGTGGTGACCACATTGACCAGCTGTTGTTCAAAGAGATTCTATTTCCTCTGCTGGGGAAAGGAGAACGCTGGCGGCGCGCAGGCTCAGATAGGGAAATCGAAACGCTTTTCCCTTTCGAGGACTATGAGGAATTGTTGCTCAATTGGGCGGTTTCCTACATGCTCAACCAGAATCGATTCACCACGCCATTAATGCAGCGAATTGAAGAAAAAGATCAAGCATCGATCAAATTCAGACGTCTTTACGATTTGATAAAAAACAATTACAGCTATCTGGTATTTCAAGCGCTAAAGGAACTAAAAGCGGAACTATCAGATCATGACAGTGCGAGACTAGATATTCCTGAAATTGATATTGATCTTACTGTGTCTCGCGAACAATTCGAGGAAATCATCAAGCCCGTCTTGTCGCGTCTGCAAGGTGCGATTATGGCTATTTTACGGCGTACTAACGTTAAGGCTGAACAGGTGCAACTGGTCATTCGTACGGGAGGCTCCTCTTTGATCCCTGCTGTCAAGCGTTTACTGGACGAGTCGTTTCCACACAAAGTGATTGAGCATGACCCTTTCACCAGCGTCGCTGCAGGCTTGGCAATCGCAGAGTACCAGGGCCTTGGCGCGCGAACCTACAGCGGGCCGGAATCCGTGAGTAGGTTTTAGTGTCTCGTGGATCTGATTCTGTATGCTATCCCTGTGTTTTTCCTGCTGATGCTACTGGAATATGGCAGCACGGATAATGAGGGCGCTAGCTTCCAGGAATTCAGCAATACCTATGTATCCGACAGAACGTCCAACGCGAACAGAAATGCCAGAAGGTTCTGGTCAGGCGACATGGCGCGTTGATCTCAAGCAACTATTTCTCCGTGGGCCTGCTTGTCAGCATGATAGGAAGAACGCACGAGTGGACCACTGGCAACTTGATCAAACCCAAGATTTTCGGCAAAAGCCTTCAGCGCTTCAAACTCAGAAGGATGCACAAACCGTTCGACCTTCAAATGATCTTTACTGGGCTGCAAGTATTGGCCCAGAGTAATCATGTCCACATTATTAGCCTTGAGGTCGCGAAGGACTTCCTTCACTTCGTCGAGGGTCTCACCCAAGCCCAACATCAGTCCGGACTTCGTAACTACCCCCGGGCATTTCGCCTTGTAAGCCTTGAGCAAGTCAAGCGACCACTGATAGTCAGCTCCCGGCCTCGCCTGGCGATATAACCTCGGCACTGTTTCTAGATTGTGATTGAACACATCAGGTGGCGTAGTTTGCAAGATGTTGAGGGCAATGTTCATCCGCCCTCTGAAGTCAGGCACTAGCACCTCAACTTTTATTTGAGGATTATGCAATTTAGTCTGAGTTATACAGTCCGCGAAATGTTGCGCGCCACTGTCTTTTAGGTCATCTCTATCTACCGAAGTGATCACAACATAGCTTAGATCCATTTCCTGAATTGCCCGGGCCAGCTCTTTGGGCTCGTTTGGATCCAGAGGTCTAGGTTTGCCGTGCGCCACATCGCAAAAAGGGCATCGTCGTGTGCAAATTTCTCCCATGATCATGAAGGTTGCTGTGCCGTTACTAAAACATTCCCCGAGATTCGGGCAAGAAGCTTCCTCACACACAGAAGCCAACCGATGCTCTCGCAGCTTTTGCTTGATATGGCTGATTTTAGGAGAGGCTGGGATCTTTACCCTTATCCAGTTTGGCTTGGCAGGCAACTCAACAGTAGGAATGACCTTCACAGGAATGCGCTTGACTTTTTCAGCACCCCGCAGCTTCTCGCCTTCGACTAAAACATTTCGTCTTTTACGTTCTGCCATAATCTGATAGAGCCAAGATGGTTGTCGCGGCTTTCCTTTGACTAAAAAGAGCCATAGTGTGATTCATATCCCAAACCTTTCAAGAGTGCATCAGCTAACTTCCGGCTCACCGAATAAAGCAGCTGTTTTTGTTCAGGGACAAAGTCCGCAATCTGAGTTACCGGAAGTTTCTCGAACCCGCAGGGATTAATACCCAGGAAAGGAGATAAATCCATATTTACGTTAAGACTGAGCCCGTGATAAGTCCAACCGTTCTTCACCCTCAGTCCCAGAGACGCAATCTTAGCATCTTTTACGTATACGCCGGGAGCGCCCGGTCGCGTTGTGGCATAAATTTCATAATCGCAAAGAGTCTTAATTATCGCCTGCTCAATCAAATCGACCAAACAGCGAATCCCCATTTTTCTTCGCCTTATATTCATCAGCAAGTAGGCGACCAACTGTCCCGGCCCATGATAGGTCACCTGTCCACCACGATCGACCTGCACCACAGGAACACTACCCGGATTAAGAATGTGCTCTGGCTTACCGGCCTGCCCCTGTGTGTAAACTGGCTTGTGACTAAGCAGCCAGATTTCATCTGCTCGGCCTGGCTTTGGGTGTTCCGCAAGATAGCGCATCGACCGGAAGATCGGTTCATAGTCCTGCAATCCGAGACGCCGCACCACAATCGCATCACCAGGACGTCCTGTTGCAGCCCGCGCTGCAAAAAATTTATAGTCCGATAGTTGCAAACTACAGCACCAACTTGACGCTTTCGATCTCTTTCAGGTCGCTGAAGATGCTTTGTAACTGAAGCTCGCCTGTCGCAGCGATCGTGACTGTGATTGAGAGATAGTTACTGTGCTTGCTGGGTCTAAGCTGAATCAAATCCGGATCAAGCGCTCCAGTATGACGCTCGATAACCTTCAAAACCTGAGGTCGGAAAGCATCTACTGCGTAACCAATGACCTTAATCGGATAGAGGCAAGGAAATTCAATTTTCGGCGGCGCCTCTTCAGATCCTGAATGCTCTTGAATAGAAAAATCATCCACTGGCACTTTCTATTCCGCCATTGCGTCGCTGAAAATTAAGTTGACCCAGTCAACAAATTGTTTGAACATCCCGCCCTCTTCAACTGCCTGAGCAGCAACCACCTCGCCGCTGAAAATCTGCTCTTCACCAAGAATCACATTGACAACACCCATCGCCTGGCGCTGCTGAATAGGCGCCTGAATAAATTCATCCACATCGACGGTCGCAGTCATCGACTCGGCTGCGCCTCTTGGAATCGTGACGTACGCCTCATCCTCTATTGCCAACTCAACAGAATCGCTGGCACCAGAATAGACCGGCACTGAGGCGAGGACTTGACCTGCATCATACAGCTTATGCGTTTCAAAATATCGAAATCCATAAGTAAGCAGTTTCTGAGTTTCTATCGCTCGGGCCTCCTCACTGGTCGTTCCCATCACCACTGAAACCAAACGCATACCTTCGCGTTCCGCAGAGGCCACTAAACAATATCCTGCAGCATCGGTCCAGCCTGTTTTCATCCCATCAACGTTACGCTCACGGAAGAGCAAGGTGTTTCGATTACTCTGACGGATGTTGTTATAGGTAAACTCTCTCTCCGCATACATGGGATAGAACTGTCCGTGCCGCTGAATAGTAGCCGTGGCAAGAATCGACAAATCTCGGGCTGACATCGTATTGTAGTAAAGCTCTGTGTCCAGTCCGCTGGCATTCATAAAAAAGCTGTCCTTCATGCCCAGAACCTCACCGTATTGGTTCATCATATCTGCAAAAGCCTCTTCGCTACCGGCGATATGTTCAGAAATGGCAACACTGGCATCATTGCCGGACTGAATAATGATACCGCGCAACAGGTCTTCCACAGAGACCTGAGAGTTCACATCGACAAACATTTTGGAGCCCCCCATGCGCCAGGCTTTTTCGCTGATGTGAACCCGATCGGTCAATTCCAAATTGCCATTGATAATCTCCTCGATCGCAATATAGGCAGTCATAATCTTGGTCAAGCTGGCTGGCGGAAGAGGCTCGTCTGCATTTTCCTCCACGAGAACCTGGCCAGTTTGGGCATCAAGCAGCACATAACTTGTCGCAGCGATATCAGGTGCGCGCGGAATGATAACCTGAGCCATACCGAAGGACGGCGGCCCAAAAAATACAACACTGCAAAGTAAACGAACCAGGAACAACTTAAAGTGCTTCAAGGACATAAAGAATACCAATAGAAAAATAAGGACTTGAGGAACAAGAAAGACCGGCACTTCCGGCAATGAAAATCTTTAGCGCTCATTGCAAACTGGCTACTCCTCAATAGTGTACGGGCTTCCCAAGTTAGCAGCAACCACGCGCTGGCGCAGCTTGCGTATTTCGTTCATATCCTGCAAAGGGCCTACTCGCACGCGGTGCAAGATGCCTCCAGAATCGATTCTCACCGAACGAATGAACACCGGATGGCGAGTAATTTTGCGCAGTAAATCGGACACCTGTTCGGCAGAATAAAGCTCTGAAAATGCGCCTACCTGAACATATTTCCTGACAGCCGCTTTCCCTTGAAAGTCACGCTCGAGCGAACGAGCCGAATAAGCGACTCCCCGACTGTCTTCATTGACGACGATAGCTTCAAGCTGCACGCGGGCTGTACCGCGATCCGCATATCCGAGCTTGAGGGCCGCAGCATAGGATAAATCAATGATACGATCTCCGTGGAAAGGGCCGCGATCGTTCACGCGTACTACTAAACTGCGATTGTTATCGAGGTTGGTCACGCGAACGAAGCTAGGAATTGGCAAAGATTTGTGCGCAGCTGAAGCCAGATACATGTCAAAGATTTCCCCGTTGGATGTCTTGTGCCCGTGAAATTTTTCGCCGTACCAAGATGCAACTCCAGTTTCGCTATACCCTTGCTCGGTAGGCAATACCGTATAGGCCTTGCCGAGGACCGTGTAAGGGCTGCGATTACCTGCCATGGTTCGAGTAACAGGCTCAGGTATAACGTCAGGGATAGCGCCAATGCTGACCTGCCTGGATGGGGCACGGTCTTGGGTGATCGAGTAGCGGCCTCCTGGACTCGACGACGGAGATGACCCGGGCACGGAGCTGCACGCTGTTAGAATAAATGCCACCAAAAGGCCTGGAATCATGCGCTGAACGCACAGATTTTCGAAAAGATAAAACATGATCAGACACCGGTAAACATCAATCGATTGAGTTACTTAACGTCCGATCTGAAAAAATTTTTAACATCAGCCAAATCTCATGATTAGAGGTGCAAGCGTCAAGCTAATGCTGGCAGTTGATTTCAAAACTTTTTTCTTTATTTTCAATAATTTAGTGAAACCTCTGACGGTCGTGGGTCTGAATCGACATTAGCAGTCCAAACCCGACAAACAACGTCACAATAGAAGTGCCCCCTCTGCTAATCAGTGGAAGCGGCAAACCGATAACGGGCACGAGACCCGACACCATTGCCATATTGATAAACACGTACAAAAAGAACGTCAACGTGATACTGCCCGCCAGCAGGCGACCAAATAGATCTTTCGCCGCATAAGCGATAGTAAAGCCTCTAAGCAGTACGAAAAGGTAAAGGCTGATTAGGAACAATACCCCAAGAAGACCAAATTCTTCGGCCAGAACTGCTAAGATAAAGTCGGTGTGACTCTCCGGGATAAAATCAAGGTGTGACTGCGCGCCGTTGCCATATCCTTTGCCATAAACCCCACCCGAACCAATAGCGATCTGAGACTGGATAATGTTGTAGCCGGCACCCGTTGGGTCCCGATATGGGTCAAAGAAAGTCAGTATTCGATTTTTCTGATGCTCTTGGGCTAGAAACAGATACCATGCCGGCGATCCGAGTGCGCCGGCGAATAGCGCTACAAACACGACACGCCAGCGAATTCCTGCGAGCAAAATCACAAACACACCAGACATGAACACCATGATCGCCGTGCCCATATCATTCTGCAGAACGATTAGCCCCGAAGGTATTGCGATCATTACAGCAGACCAAAAAAGGTGTTTAAATTTAGGCGGCAAAGGTCGGCTGGCTAGGTACCAGGCGAGCAGCGCTGGCACCACAAACTTCATGATTTCTGAAGGCTGAAATCTGGGCAGCCCGGGCAAATCGATCCAGCTTTTCGCACCGTTTACCTCGGCGCCGATAAGCAGGACCAAAATAAGAAGCGCAATCCCTGCTCCATAAATTGGTGGTGCCCAGCGACGGAAAAAATGGACATTGAATTGCGCCAAAGCACACATAACGATCAGACCAACGACCATTACAACTCCCTGTCGCCGAATCACCGCTCCGTCTCCGCTGCTCGCACTGAATAGCACGAACAACCCGAATGCATTTAGTAGGCAGACCCCAATCAGAAGCGGAGGGTCAATGTGAAGGCTTTGCCACAAGCTGGCACCTCTTTTCGCAGAGGCACCAAAACCACCGGTCTGACGCACAAAATCAGGGTTATTCATTTAACTGTGTCACAATTGCCACAGCAGCCTCTAGATCTGCGGCATGGAAATCCAACTGGAGAATATCAAGCAAATAAGTGTCGATAACCCGCTTCGCAATGGGACCGGCAACACTGCTGCCGTGCTCGCCATTTTCAACAAACACGGCGACGGCAATTTTCGGATCGGTTGTGGGATGCATCGCCGGGGCAAAAGAAACAAAAAGTCCGTGATCCTTGTTCAAGTCCGAAACGACAATATCTTCACTGGACAGTATTTCCTGACTTATTCCGACAACCTGTGAAGTCCCTGATTTACCAGCCATCATGTAAGGCATGGTTTGATCCTGCATGGCAATTGATTCATAGGCTGTGCCATAGTCCCTAAACACATCGGAAAAGGGCCGGTGTACGACCATCGTCATCGCTTCATGGATATAGCGCCAATAGTCATCGTCGCTCGCAAAAATATCGGGTTCAGGATCATCATTCCATGGTTCGAAGGGCACGCCATCAACTTCTTTCAGCATCCGTGGCTGGATCACTTCGCCACGATTGGCCAGGATGGCAGTGGCAGTCGCCAGCTGCAGTGGCGTAGCCCACATGTATCCCTGTCCGATCGACGAGTTAATAGTATCACCGGGGTACCAAGGTTCACCCCGACTTTCCATTTTCCAGTCCCGAGAAGGTAGTACCCCGGTGCGCGCATAGCCGACGTCAAGCGCAAAATTGTTACCGAACCCAAATTGAGACAGAAACCCGTAGATGTTATCAATGCCCAGGCGATGCCCCAAATCATAGAAGAATGTATCACAGCTCTGATAAATAGCTTTTTGTAAATCCGTCTCACCATGGCCGCCGCCGATCGCTGTGCGAAGCGTATAATCGCCCCAGCGGTAAGATACTCCGGGAAGCCTGAAGTACCCTGGATCCTGAATCACAAAATCATAGTCGACAGTGCCGCTTTGTAGCGCGGCAAGGCCAATGAACGGTTTTACTGTTGATCCTGGTGGATAAGGATTGGTAGAGCGATCGAACAAAGGAGTATTAACAACATCGTTTATCAGCACAGAGTAGTCCTTGCCGCTGATGCCGGTAACAAAAAGGTTAGGATCAAAGCCAGGTTTGCTCACCATAGCGAGAATGCCGCCGGTCGCGGGATCAATAGCAACAACTGCGCCGCGGGAATCGCCCAATGCTTTCTCCGCTGCAATTTGCAGTTGCGCGTTAAGATAGAGCGTCAAGTTCTTCCCGGCGACAGGGTCGGTGCGGTCCAACCGACGCATGATCTGCCCCCGGTTATTTTTCTCAACGATTTCATAGCCGACTGTTCCGTGCAGCAGTTCCTCGTAGGTTCTTTCTACGCCGCTTTTCCCGATGTGATAAGTACCGCCATAATTTTCTCTTTGCGCATCCGTAAGCGCATTCATTTCCTCACGGTTTATCTCAGACACGTAGCCCAGCGAATGCGCTGTTAGCGACCCAAGTGGATAACTGCGCACGAATTGAGACTCTATCGCCACGCCCCCGAGTAAATGGCCGTTGACCGCCACTCTCGCTTTTTCTCCTTCGCTAAGCAGATATCGCAAAGTCACAGAGGAAAAAGGCACCCGATTACGGCGCAGCCGATTTTGAAATTGTTCAATGTCATCGTCCGAAAGACGAATCAGCGTCGACAAATACTCAAGAGTGGCATCCAAATCCTCGACTTGCTCTTTGACGACGGTTAAATTGAATATCGGCTGATTGTCTGCCAAGAGTTTTCCATGGCTGTCAAAGATCAAACCTCGCGCTGGAGGAACATACTGCGAGTGGAGTCTGTTGCCATCGGACCGAGCAGAGTAGTATTCATGTCGCACGATTTGAAGATTTAGCAGCTTGACTATAAGCAAAGCGAACAAAAACGCGACAATCACTGCTGCAACAGCGAGCCGCCGGGTAAAAAGCTGCTTT
>DORE01000237.1 GCA_003514305.1 Gammaproteobacteria bacterium
CGACTGCCAAAAGAGACGCCTTCTTC
Organism: Gammaproteobacteria bacterium; assembly: GCA_003514305.1. Taxonomy (GTDB): domain Bacteria; phylum Pseudomonadota; class Gammaproteobacteria; order Pseudomonadales; family Pseudohongiellaceae; genus UBA9145. The sequence goes on from DORE01000237.1 coordinate 27, forward strand.
CGAGTAACTAGTGTCCGTAGCCACAACCTCTGCCGCACTCAATTGTGCAAGATGACTGACCATCCTGTGCAACCCATTAGCATCGTAGTCCGGGTTATCCGCAAGGCGCACCACCAGCGTACCGCGTTCGTATCTGCGAGACGCAATTGTCATCACCTCATCAGCGCCCTGCACGTTCAGCCCGGCACGCTGCGCAGCTGCCAAAAAGCGACCAGCTGCCTGACTTCCCCACGGCACAAGCCAGCCAACCTGCGACGCCGCCGGCGGCTCATACGCAGGGAGGTCGGTCCCCTCGAAACGCTGTTCACTTATGCTGACGCGATCGCAGGGGATCACGTCAACGTTATACAACCTCGGCAGAGACCACCCGAGAATATCGTAAAGCTCTGCTCGCAACCCCAGTTTCCGCCGACGCTCCTGCTCAGCAAGAAATTCCTCTGACATTGGGCTTTCCTTTTCAAGGAAAGTTCGCACCATACGCCCTGCGGGCTGTCGAGAAGTCACCAAGTACGAACCCTGGGGCAAATCGACATCACACGCTTGAGCATTCTCTGTCGTTCGGCGAATCTCAATGCCGTGTAGTACCAAGTTGGCGGCCAGTTTGTGGACCGCTGAATGATCGCCTTCTAACGGAATCAAATATTCGCGTGGCCCACCGTGCTCACCCGCATCCGCACTGCGTCTATATTCGACGAAATTGCGCAGAAAGGACTCCCGATTTACCGACGCGGTCTCCACCGTTCCAATTGACGTCACGAAATGACGCTGGACGCCATCCGCATAGGTCACCAATTCGCCGTTACGACGCTCACCCGCAAGTCCGCGCGCCGAAGCCATCTCGAAGGTCATGCCAACACTCCCTTGAAACGCCGGCCAGGAGTCTCCGTATCCGGGGTAGTAAGCGTCATAGACAGCCTGGGTAAAATACTCAAAGCCGAAGCGATCGAACCACTTGGCGTTGTTCCGACCATAGGCGTCCAGCATCTCCTGCTGCGTGTCTGTGTAGTGGGGATTGAAAGGCTGGGCCGGCGGCGGAAAAAAATAGCTTGAGTCTGTTCCCATCTCATGGATATCGACGTGTACCAACGGAAAGAATTCCCGAAAAGTCTTTACTCTTCCGATTACCTCCGGCTGGGTAAGCGGAAGCCAGTCCCTATTCAGATCAAATAGATAGTGATTTGTGCGACCCGCCGGCCAGGGTTCGCGTCGCTCAGCCGAGATAGCAGAAACGCTTGGCTCGATACCATAGGTTTCACGAAAGTGATTCACGAAACGCATCCTGCCGTCCGGATTCTGACTGGGGTCTATTGCGACCAGCGTATTATTACTAATGGAGTCAAATGGCTCACCCCTCGCAGCCAGCAGATGGTAAGCAGTTTGTAGCCCCGCATCCGTGCCGGCTATTTCGTTGCCATGCACCCCATAGGCAAGCCACACGACGGCGGGCAGTTCTTCAATCAGCGCATCGATCTCGCCACGGGAAAGACCAGCCGGATCTGCCAGTGCTTGCATGCCAGCCTTGACGTCACCAAGGCGATCCATGGTCTGTTCACTGCCGACGAGGAAATAGACCAGCGGTCGGCCTTCCCAGCTGCGGGCATATTCAATCAGCTGTGTTCGCTCAGGCTTAGCCCCAGCCAGCGCGCGAAGATACGCATGGGCCAACTCTTCGGAAGTGATCTGGTCCCCCGGGGCATAACCCAGCACGGATTCTAAGGTAGGCACCGAGGAATCATAAGTAACATCCGGCCACCCCACACTCTCAACAATCGTATCCGCGTACGCCGGGACGTAAAGTATGGAAAGCTTCGTTATCAGGAAGAAAGAAATAACATAAATTAAAGCGCAGCCACGCATCGCGGACCTCCAGCTTGTCTTTCGAGGAGTTGAGAGCACAGACACATTTGTTCCGCTAGCGTCCGCGCCCAAAGGGTTGAAGGGGTTTGAGTAACTTACCTTCCTAGGAACCTTGACGGTCGTATCGTCAGAAGATCTTGACTCGTTCCTTGTAATTAATCCGCGGCTCATATATCGCGAATGTCTACCCGTACAGCTTCTTGTAAGTCTGCACGAAGTAACGCATTTCGTCAGGCTTGGCCATGCTGAGTCGCATCCAGTTACGGAATGGAAGAAATGGCCTACCCACCCGAATGTTATGCTCGAGAAAGCGCGCCTGTACTTCAGCAATGTCCTGACCGGTTTCCAAAAAGGTAAAGTTGGCATTAGAGTCGATATGACGAATGCCCGCCTCGCGTAGGTAGCTCTGAGTGATATTCAGCGCCTCTTTGTTGCTTCGCAACACAAACGCAGCGTGCTCCGTATCACGGTAGCTGGCGAGCCCAGCGCGCATTCCAATAATATTCAGGGTTCCCGTCATGCGGCGATTGATCTCCGCTGCGAGTTGCGGATGTGAAAACCCAAATCCAACCCGCAGTCCGGCCAGGCCATGAATCTTAGACGCGGTACGCGCAATAATAATATTACGACGCCCCTCCCGGACCAAATCCATCATGCTACTGTAATCTGGATTGTCGACGAATTCATGATAAGCCTCATCCACAAAAACCATGCAATCACGCGACACCTCTTCAACAAAGTCTCTAAGCGCATTTTTCTCCACAATAGTGGGGATCGGGTTATTGGGGTTGCAAATGTAGACGAGCTTGGTGTCGCTGCGAATAGCGCTGGCCATGGCCTCAAGGTCGATTGCCATCTGCCCGTTCACAGGAACACGGATCACATCGCAGCCGTTATCGCCCGCATATGCCGGAAGATCTTCAAAGGTGGGGTCTGGTATGACAATTGAGCCTTCCTGCATGCTAGCCAGCAGACCGCCCATCTTGAGAATTTCCCCAGAACCTGCGCCAACACTGATATGTTCCGCGCTGATCTCTTCTAATTCGCCGATTAGCGCCGCCATTTCATCCTGTAGAAAGAACGTATAAAGATTAGCTTCGTGTATCGCCGCGTTGATTGCTTGCAAGGCTGCTCGCGAGGGCCCCCACGGGTTTTCATTGGAACTCATTCGAATCGGCGCGGCGGGCATCGGAATTTCGCCCTGCCCTAACGCACTTTTCATCAGATTTATCGAAGGTGAGAAGGGAGTGCCGGGAATACTTTGAACGGTTCCTGCTGCCATAATAGCCGAGCTGCCAAAAAGAAAATGTCGCCTGCTGATTCCGGATTTCACAGGATACCCTCCATTTAAGTAAATTATTCACGGTGTCGTCTCAGATCGAGCCAACGAGAATGCGGTGGCAGTCCAACAGTTTCTGAGCCCTCGCTTTACCGAAAGGTTACCGCGTTTTTCGCTGCACTTGTAGCTCGGCAAAAAACAAGATTAGCCGGTTTGATTTCACAGTTGCTTCTGATTGTTGCATAGTAAAGGAACGACATCAGAGACGTGTATATTACGCGCGTACATCATGGCAAATTCTGAAGAAATCTTAATTACGCTCTGGGGCGCGGGTACAGCGCGCACCTTGCGGCCTATCTGGGTCGCTGCAGAGCTCGGGCTGAAATATCGACTCGAGCCTATCGGTCCGCGTACGGGAGAGACGAAAACCGCCGCCTATACCGCCCTGAATCCCAAACAGAAGATCCCGTTTTGCGAGGTCGGAGCTGTCAAGCTTTCTGAAACTGTTGCGATTTGCCGCTATCTGGTGGCGCGGTTCGGCAGCCCTTCCGGCCTCAGCGCCCCAAGCTCAATTGAAGAAGCGGCCAAAGAAGATGAGTGGCTCAGTTTCATTTATGGCGAACTCGACGAAACAAGTCTCTACGTCATGCGTCGCCACGGCGCCTTGAGCAATATCTACGGTGAAGCCCCTGCAGCAATGGCGTCAGCTCGCGAATACATTCTACGCATCTTGCAAGTCGTCGAAACAGCACTGGGTGACCGTGAATTCTTACTACAGGATAAGTTCTCGCTCACCGATCTATTTTTGACCACTTGCCTGAACTGGGTTTTGAACTACGACATACCTCTGGCAAGTTCCCTAAAGGCCTATCGCGACCGAATCATCCTCAGACCAGCCTATCAGCGTGCGGCTGAGGCCAATAACCCACGCCAGTAGCAATTAAACGGAGTACCTATGGGTCCGCTCAACGGAATCAAAGTAATCGACCTCACCAGCATGGTCTCCGGACCGGTAGCCGCTATGATGCTCGGAGATCAAGGAGCCGAAGTGATCAAAGTGGAGCCTTTAGCCGGCGAACAGCTACGTCATCTAGGGGAGCCTCACAACGGCCTTCCGTCGACGTTCTATTCCTGCAACCGCAACAAAAAATCTCTGGCACTTAATCTTAAATCAGACCAAGGCAAGCAGGTGCTGGGGCGGTTGCTCGAAAAGGCAGACGTACTTCTGCAAAACTTTCGACCAGGCGCGATCGAACGCATGGGGTTTAGTGAAGAAGCCGTGCGCAAAATCAATCCCAGCATCATTTTTGTTTCCATCAGTGGCTTTGGGGAGAGCGGCCCTTATTCCCATAAACGGGTCTACGATCCGATCATTCAGGGGCTCTCCGGTGCTGCCGATATTCAGGCTAATCGAGAGACAGGGCGCCCCGCCATGTTTCGCATCATTCTGGCAGACAAGGTCTCTGCGCTCACAGCAGCTCAGGCAATCTCTTCAGCGCTGTTTTATCGGGAGCGGTCTGGGGAAGGTCAACACATCAGGCTGTCCATGCTGGAAGCCACCATTGCTTTCCTCTGGCCCGAGGGGATGAGTGGCCTGACCTTCGCTGATCAAAAAGTCGACATTCGAAAAACCTTCTCGTCGATTGATCTCATTTATGAAACGTCCGACGGTCACATCACAATAAGTGTGATTTCTGACAAAGAATGGAAAAACATCTGTGAGGCACTAGGGCGGGAAGACCTGATTCAAGATAAGCGATTCTGCTCGGCGCTAGCTAGAAGGAAAAACGCGGATATGCGCCGGGAAGTCATCGGCACAGAAGTGCAAAAGTGGGCGACCGAAACCCTCTTGGCAAAGCTGGACAAAGCGGACGTACCTTGCGCACCCTTGCTCGACCGGACAGAGCTGCTTGATCATCCTCAAATCAAAGAGAGTCATGTCGTCGAGCGCGAACAGGTTTCGGGGTTCGGCGAGGTGCGCCAGGCCAGACCGGCAGCCAGATTCAGCCTGACCGAAAGCGCGATTCGGCTCCCGGCCCCCAGGCTGGGGGAACACAGCCGCGAAATTCTTGCCACCCTCGGCTTCAGTGAAAAGGAGCAAGACTCGCTTTTTGAAGCCGGGGTTTCGCGCCAGTATGGCTAGCACCATTTACTGCATTGGTTTCGTCGATCAAAGGATCACTTCCACTGCGCTCGCAGCCTGAATAGCCTTACTCTTGGCCTCCTCGATCCCGTTTGCGCGAGCCAGGGCGACCCCCATACGACGCTTGCCCGAAACTTCGGGTTTGCCAAAAAAGCGGAGCGTAGTATCGGTTTGAGCAAAAGCCTGTTTAAGATTGCCAAAAGCCGCCCGGCTAGAATTCCCCTCAACGAGCACCACTGCTGAAGCCGAAGGCCCGTGGAAAGCAATGTTGGGAATGGGCAGGCCAAGAATAGCCCGCGCATGTAAAGCAAACTCGGAGAGATCCTGAGAAATCAGAGTGACCATGCCGGTGTCGTGGGGTCGTGGTGACACTTCACTGAAAAACACATCCTCGCCTTTGATAAACAGCTCTACACCAAACAGTCCTCTGCCGCCAAGAGCTTGTGTGACTTTGTTAGCTATCGATTTCGATTCGGCAAGCGCCGCTTCTGACATTGGCTGCGGCTGCCATGATTCCCGGTAGTCGCCATCCTCCTGGCGATGCCCGATGGGTTCGCAGTAACTCACGCCTCCTTCATGGCGGACGACTAGCAGCGTTATTTCGTAATCAAAGTCCACAAAACCCTCGATGATGACCTTGCCAGAACCAGCCCGACCTCCTGCTTGCGAGTACTCCCAGGACTGCTCGATGTCTGCTTCGCCTCTGATGGTGCTCTGTCCTTTGCCTGAAGAACTCATAATCGGCTTGACAACACAGGGGATACCCACGTCTCTCACAGCATCGAGGAATTCTTCGCGGGTCTCGGCGAAGCGATAGGGTGAGGTTGCAACGCCCAGTTCCTCTGCAGCCAAACGACGAATTCCTTCACGATTCATTGTGAGTAACGCGGCTTTTGCCGTAGGGATGACATGAAACCCTTCTTGTTCCAGTTCCATTAGCGTTTCCGTTGCAATGGCCTCGATTTCCGGCACGATCAGATCGGGCTGCTCCTGTTCGATCACCTTCCTTATTTCTGCACTATCGAGCATGGAAAAACTGTGGCTTCGGTCAGCGACCTGCATTGCTGGCGCATTGGCGTAGCGATCGCAGGCGATCACTTCTGCGCCAAGACGCTGCAGCTCGATTGCGACTTCTTTGCCAAGCTCACCGGAGCCAAGCAACAACACCTTTGTCGAGGTTTGCGAGAATTTTGTGCCAATTACTGTCATCTGTTTTTCCTAGTAACCAAATCCAGTAGGTGTCCAGCGAAGTCAAAGCTCTGGCATCTCAAATTCAGTCAGTTATTACTACGTCATCTATCCGAGGTGCGAACTCTCAGTTCACAGTTCGTAGTCTGCCAAACATACAGCTTTAACGGAAAGATAACGCCTCACCTTCCCGAGGTCGAGAGATTTACTGAGCATCGGAGGGCCGCAGGTTGCCATACAACGCAAAGATAGCCTTCCAGACCCAATCTCTGGCGCAAAACCCATGAGTCCTGAAGCTAGTCATGCAAGGAGATTTGGGCCGACGCCCGGGGCTAACGCTACTTAATTTGGGAAATCACTTTGCGAGATGCGATTGGCTTGCGCCTGGGAGCCGGTCAAATAGGGCAGCATAGTGCCCGAAATAAGCGATGGATGAGCTCGATCTCAGGCATTTGCGCGAATTCTGGGCCCTTCTGCGCTTTTTTAGCTTTTTTTGGCGGCTTTATCGTAGCTTTCCGCACAATCCGCTCTCGATTCTAATAGAAATCCTGTACAATGCGCCCGATTTTTTAACGCACCTGACCACAACACTTTGAGCAGCAAAATGACTGATTTATCACTGTACAGAAACATAGGTATTTTCGCCCACGTAGATGCTGGCAAGACCACTACTACGGAACGGATCCTCAAATTGACCGGTAAGATCCACAAAACTGGTGAGGTTCATGACGGCGATGCCACAACAGACTTCATGGATCAGGAGAAAGAGCGCGGGATTACGATTCAGTCAGCTGCAACGACCTGTTTCTGGAATGACCATCGTCTGAATATCATTGATACCCCAGGGCACGTCGATTTCACCGTCGAGGTCTATCGCTCGCTGAAAGTCTTAGACGGCGGCGTCGGCGTTTTCTGCGGCTCAGGCGGCGTGGAACCCCAGTCAGAAACGAACTGGCGCTACGCCAACGACTCGGAAGTTTCTCGCATTATTTTTGTCAACAAGCTAGACCGCGTTGGCGCGGACTTTCTGAGGGTTGTACGTCAGGTGGAAAAAACTCTGGGTGCTAATCCTTTGGTGATGGTGCTTCCCATTGGCATAGAAGATGATTTTATTGGCGTGGTGGATCTGCTGAGCCGCAAAGCCCATATCTGGCCCGACCCAGGCAACCCCGAGAAATTTGAGCTTCGGGACGTACCTGACGACATGGTCGATCAGGTCGAAGAGTGGCGGGAAAAGCTGATTGAGACGGTGATAGAGCAGGACGATGATCTCATGGAAGCCTACCTAGAAGGTGAGGAGCCTTCTTTGGACGACCTCAAACGCTGCATCCGAAAGGGCACCATTGCCCTCGATTTTTTCCCAACCTACTGTGGCTCAGCATTCAAAGATAAAGGCATCCAGCTGGTGCTTGACGCCGTGGTAGACTTTCTCCCCAACCCGACTGAGGTCGATCCTCAGCCGCTTACCGATGAGCTTGGTGAGCCAAACGGTGAGGTGGCAAAAGTTGATCAAAGCGAGCCTTTCAGAGCATTGGCATTCAAGATTATGGATGATCGTTTCGGCGCGCTGACTTTCGTTAGGGTCTACTCCGGCAAGATAAAAAAAGGCGACACGATTCTAAACGCCTTCACCGGCAAGACCGAACGCGTGGGACGTATGGTTGAAATGCATGCCGATGATCGCAACGAGATAGATAGCGCACAAGCCGGGGATATATTTGCCATTGTCGGTATGAAAAACGTGCAAACCGGCCACACACTTTGCGACCCCAACAATTCCTGCACGCTGGAGCCGATGATCTTCCCAGATCCAGTGATTTCAATCGCGGTCGCGCCGAAGGATAAGGGCAGCGTCGAAAAAATGAGTATCGCTATAGGTAAGATGGTTGCGGAGGATCCGTCGTTCAAGGTGGAGACCGACGACGACTCAGGCGAAACCATACTCAAAGGCATGGGCGAACTGCATCTTGACATCAAAGTCGATATTCTGAAACGCACATATGGCGTAGAGCTAGAAGTCGGTGCTCCTCAGGTTGCCTATCGCGAAACCATCACCCAACAGATCGAGGACAGCTACACGCATAAGAAGCAGTCCGGCGGCTCAGGGCAGTTTGGGAAAATTGACTACCGCATCAAACCGGGCGAGCCTGGCAGCGGCTATTCATTCAGCTCGACAGTGGTTGGCGGTAACGTCCCTAAAGAGTTCTTTCCGGCAATCGAAAAAGGTTTTCAGGGCATGATGGAGCAGGGCCCAATCGCCGGCTTCCCGGTACTCGATATCGAGATTGAATTGTTTGACGGCGGGTTTCACGCGGTTGACTCCTCTGCTGTGGCTTTTGAGCTTGCTGCGCGCGGCGCCTATCGCCAGTCCATGCCCAAAGCGTCGCCCGAGTTGATCGAACCTATCATGAAGGTAGATGTCTTCACACCTGAAGATCATGTGGGTGACGTAATCGGTGACCTGAACCGTCGACGCGGAATGATAAAGGATCAGATGGCGGGCGCCACCGGCGTGCGGATCAAAGCTGACGTCCCTCTCGCTGAAATGTTCGGATATATCGGTAGCCTGAGGACCATGACCTCCGGGCGTGGCCAGTTCTCCATGGAGTTCTCTCATTATCTGCCCTGCCCACAGTCCGTCGCCGACGCTGTGGTAGAAGCCGAAAAGGAAAGGCAAGAGGCGAAAGCGAAAGCCAAAGGCTAGCCCAGCATCGCTGGCCAAAACCTTGCCTCAGAGCCACGGCTGAACACTTTCAATGGAACTTGTTCCGCCAGAGAAAACCGCCTCGAGCATCCGCGCTGGCTCATGCTCTAATGTCAGCTTTCAGCGTGGATGTTATTGGTTAACGTACTCTGTGATGGGCGGCAATCCCTGTGCAGACGCAACCTGCCTGATATGCTCCATTGCTTCGCTTGTCGGCCCCGGATAATCACCGATGATTGGGAAATTGCCGATATAACCAATATCTTCAATCCCTTCAGGCGAACTGAAGTAGGCACCGAACACCAAGCGCCTAAAGCGGCTGAAAAAACGCGCTGGCAGCGCGAACTGAGCGACCTCGTACTGCGAGCGATAGGCTATATCATCAACGATTGCAGCGTGCCGTTCTTCAGTAAGGCCGATAAAATGACTCCCAAAGCGCAGACGCGCCTCATCGTTCAGCCATTGAAGACCATTTACAATTTGCTCCCGATCGCGTCGCTGACTAGCATAGGGGGCGCTAACCCACTCATCAATCACATCCGGTACACCTACTGCACTTGCAGACAAACCTCTTTGATCAGCTGGACAAATGAGGTCGCTGAGCAGTGCCACCTGGTCCTTTTGTTCCTCGCTTAGAGTCAAAGGCCAAGGGGCAGTCGGGGCAGAAACAATTGGATCAGTGCCGTAAGTTGGCCCTGTGATAGGCTCCAATTCGATTCCAGGCCAGTGGCCAGTCGAGGGGATGCTTGCCGACCGTGGCGCTTCTGGTTTAGCGGTGTCGCACGCAACAGAGACTCCCCCCACCATAATCACCGCAGTCATTGAGCCAAGCCGCTTGATGCTGTCCCGACGACTCATCTTGGCCTGGTAAATTTTTCCCATAGTGTCAATGCTCCATTCGTGCAGTGAGTTGTTCTGCTAGGCGCGTAGCGTTTCGCATCGCCAAAGTAAGAATCGTGATCGTACAGTTCTTGTGAGGATTGGAAACGAATACACCACCATCCATGACATAAAGATTTTCGACATCCCAGGTCTGTCCCCACTTATTGCATACCGAATTAGACGGATCAGCGCCCATGCGGGTTGTACCGACCTCGTGAATAATTTGCCCGCCGGCTTCAATCGCTTCCTCTGGTGTCCGGTTAGGGTTGTTTACGACACCTCCCATCGCCTCAATAATTTTTCTGCCCCACTTAAGACCGTGAGAGACCTGATTGAGTTCCTGCTCGGACCATTTCCAATGGAACTTTAGAACAGGAATCCCCCATTGATCGACAGTTTTATCGTCAATTTCGCAGTAACAATCATCGCTCACCAACATCTCTCCGCGAAGGGAGAGTCCAATATTGGTTCCATAATTGGAGCGGATTTCATCCTTCGCTTGTTTTCCATAGCCATCCACCGCTCCAGCAATCCCCATGCCGGGAGGACTGAACCACGCACCAACCTCAAAGTGGTAGCCTCTGGAAAAATTTAGCTTCCCACTTTTTTGGCCTTCTCGGTCCCACCACGGAATATAAAGGTGGTTTCCAGTATGGCCATCTTCATTATATTTGGGACGATCTCTAAGCGCAGGAATATGGCCGCTAACTCCAGCGCCGAGAGAGTCCATCAGATTGCGGCCGACCTGACCACTGCTGTTTGCCAAGCCGTTCGGAAACGCTTCGGTTTTGGAGTTAAGTAGAAGGCGTGCAGTTTCACATGCGCTGGCAGCAAGAATAATATGATCCGCGTTGACCCTCACATTTTTTCGATTAAGCCGATTCGTAAAAGTTACACCTGATGCTTTTCTGGCATCATCCAGGTGCACTTCCCTTACCATGGCGTTAGTCACAATCTTGAGATTGCCAGTTTTTCTGGCCCAAGGGATCACAGAGGTGGTCGTTTGAAATGCCGCGCCAACGGAGCACCCCCGACCACAAGGAGTCGCCCAAAAGCAGGCCTGGCGGTCATCTTTCGGCTCAGTCAAAATGGCGCGGCGCATGGGCACTGCCGCAATACCCAATGACTCGCATGCTGATTTCAACAACAACTCCATAACCCGGGGTTTTGGTGGCGGCAACAAAACGCCTTCACTTGAGCTTGGCGTGTCATCGAGACCAGGGTTGTCGCCGCAGACGCCTATCAAGCTCTCGCACTTGTCGTACCACGGCGCGATTTCTTCATAATCTACCGGCCAGTCTGTGCCCACACCATCTGTACTGAAAGGCTTGAAGTCAGCCGCGGTAAAGCGCGGCACTAGCCTTCCCCAGTGGTTCGTGCGCCCACCCAGCATCCGAGCACGCCACCACATAAAGCGGCTATCAGGGGCCTCCGAATAAGGCTCACCGGGCACCTGCCAGCCCCCGTCAACCGTGGCATCGTAATAACCAAAGTTTTTCTCAGAAGTACTGGTCCCGCGCAGCGGCGCTTCATGATTCTGGTGGAACATCGGGGTTTCTTTGGTCGGATCGTAATCCCTCCCAGCTTCCAGCATCAGGACTTTAACACCTGCCGCAGCAAGCACATAAGCCGCCATACCACCACCCGCGCCTGAACCCACGATAATCACTTCATATTCAAAGCCATCAAATGACGCCATCTTCTTCTCCAGACTCTCGCCCAGTTCGGGTAGCTGCTTATCTGCTGCAAATTGCATTCGATTATTTGGTCTTTAATGCTCATGGGAATATTATAGTAATCTATCAACAGAGCAACCTATTGAACTCTAGAGCAGGGCTGAAACGCTCTGAAACGTCACTTTTGAGAATCCAGCTATGAATAACAGACGATTGCTTATGACCGCAGGAGCGCTTATGTTCTGCGCCACTCAGTTAGCTTTGGCCGAAGACATTAATCGACTCACTGATGCGGAGCTGGCGGATGGCTGGCGCCTGCTGTTCGATGGGGAGACCACTGTCGGCTGGAAAGGCTACAAGCGTAACGATGCGCCGGAAACATGGGAAGTCCAGGCCGGTAGTCTGTTTATGAACAGCTCAGGAACAGACCGAGACCGCGGCGATCTGCTGTTTGCACAGCAATTTGGTGACTTTCACCTTAAACTCGAATGGAAAATATCTGAAGGTGGCAATTCCGGTATTTTTTACAGAGGAGTCGAACAGCCTCAGCTTGATGCCATATATAAGTCCGCACCTGAAATGCAGGTTCTTGATAATGATCGTCATCCCGATGCCAAAATGGGAGTTGGCGGGAACCGCACCGCAGGGGCGCTTTACGACCTGATACCTCCTCGCCTTCAGAATGCTAGGCCGGTAGGCGACTGGAACCGCATAGAAATAAAAATTGAAGACGGCAACATCCAACATCATCAGAATGGCGAACTGATTCTAGAATATCAGCTTGGCACCCAGCGATGGCGCCAGCTAGTTGCAGTCAGCAAATTTCCAGGCCTAAATCCTACTTGGGTTGATGTGCCCACCTGGGGTTTTATTGGTCTACAAGATCATGGCGACCGCGTGTGGTACAGATCAATCAAGATAAAAGAACTTTGAATAAGGTCCATGTCAGATTTTGCTCGCGGTTACAACAACACACGAGCGTTAGCAAAATCCGAAGACCAAACACGAGGCACCTTGGCAAAGCGCTATCAAAGAGCTGGTCGCCGCCGGCGCGCTTAATTTCAGCTAAGCCTCAACAGCTTAACTAATCGGCCATCAATAAACGCGAGATGAATCATATGCGCACCGCTATGAACTATTGTCCCTAAGAAGAATTTACATGCTGAATAACGCCTATAGAAAGCCCCTTCCCGGCACTGCTCTGGAATACTTTGATACACGCGAGGCCGTCAATAATATCGCGCCTGATATTTTTGATAAGTTGCCCTACACTTCCCGCGTCCTCGCCGAAAATCTGGTCAGACTATGTGACCCGAAAAGCATTAAGGCTTGCCTGAAACAACTAATTAACCGTAAGCGTGATCTGGATTTTCCTTGGTACCCAGCTCGGGTTGTCTGTCACGACATTCTTGGACAGACCGCGTTGGTCGATCTTGCAGGTTTGAGGGATGCAATCGCTGAACAGGGCGGCGACCCCACTAAGGTTAATCCGAAAGTCCCAACCCAGTTGATCGTGGATCACTCTTTGGCCGTCGAACATGCAGGTTTCGAAGATAACGCTTTCGAAAAGAACCGAGTGGTCGAAGAGCGTCGCAATGAAGACCGGTTTCATTTCATCAATTGGACCAAGACTGCCTTCAATAACGTGGATGTCATTCCGCCAGGTAACGGCATCATGCATCAGATCAATCTGGAAAAGATGTCACCGGTAGTTCAAGTTCGTGATGGCGTTGCGTTTCCAGACACCTGCGTGGGTACCGATAGCCACACGCCGATGGTAGATGCTCTTGGAGTTATCTCGATAGGAGTTGGCGGCCTAGAAGCGGAAAACGTTATGCTTGGGAATCCCTCAATGATGCGCCTACCAGAAATAGTTGGCGTGGAGCTGATCGGCACACTAGAGCCTGGCATCACGGGCACCGATCTCGTGTTAGCGCTGACCGAATTTTTACGTCGAAAGCGTGTCGTTGGTGCCTTTCTTGAATTCTTTGGTCATGGGGCAGACGCACTGTCAGTTGGCGATCGGGCCACCATTGCTAACATGACACCGGAGTATGGCGCTACCGCCGGGATGTTTTATATAGATGAACAAACGATTGAGTACCTCAAACTTACTGGCCGCGATGCTGAGCAGGTTGCTCTGGTAGAGAACTACGCCAGGAACGCAGGTTATTGGAAGGACACGTTAACTGACGTTGAATACGAGCGAGTACTCAAGTTTGACCTCTCCACTGTGGGTCGTAATCTGGCCGGCCCTTCTAATCCTCATGCTCTGTTACCCGTTTCTGAACTGGCAAGCCGAGGAGTGGCAGGCAGCTGGCAAGAGAGAGAGGGAGAAATGCCCGACGGCGCGGTCATTATCGCGGCGATCACCAGCTGCACCAATACCAGCAACCCAAGAAATATGGTGGCAGCAGGCCTAATTGCGCGCAACGCAAACCGGTTAGGCTTGACGCGTAAACCTTGGGTGAAGTCTTCCTTGGCGCCAGGCTCCAAGACAGTAAAAATATATTTGGAAGAAGCAGATCTGCTGACCGAACTGCAGCACCTAGGCTTCGACGTTGTAGCTTACGCCTGTACTACCTGCAACGGCATGAGTGGCTCGCTGAATCCAAGTATCCAAAAGGAAGTGATAGAACGCAATCTCTACACAACCGCAGTATTGTCAGGCAATCGCAATTTCGACGGACGTATTCATCCTTATGCCAAGCAGGCATTCCTGGCCTCACCGCCGTTAGTGGTTGCCTACGCCATCGCAGGAACGATCCGTTTCAATATCGAAACGGATGCGTTGGGGTTCGATAAAAACGGTACGCCAATCAGCCTGAAAGATATTTGGCCAGACGACCGGGAAATTGACGCAGTCGTGAAGGCAAGTGTGAAGCCAGAGCAGTTCAGGCAAACGTATATACCAATGTTTGAAAAGACAGAAAGCGACCCAACAGCAGCCAGCCCCCTTTACAACTGGCGTCCCGAATCAACCTACATTCGCCGACCACCCTACTGGGAAGGGAAGATATCTGGTAAGCGAGCCCTAAAAGGTATGCGCCCATTAGCGGTGCTGCCTGACAACATCACGACGGATCATTTATCTCCTTCCAATGCCATCATGCTGGATAGTGCTGCGGGTGAATACCTCGCAAAAATGGGTCTACCTGAAGAAGACTTTAATTCCTATGCAACGCACCGCGGGGACCATTTAACGGCACAGAGAGCCACTTTGGCCAATCCAAAACTGCTCAATGAAATGGTAAGGGATACGAATGGGAACATACGACAGGGTTCCCTCGCGAGAGTCGAACCCGAGGGCATAATCACCCGCATGTGGGAAGCGATCGAAACCTACATGAAACGCGGTCAGCCCTTAATCATCATTGCAGGGGCAGATTATGGCCAGGGATCTTCACGTGACTGGGCTGCCAAAGGTGTCGCGCTGGCAGGCGTTGAAGCCATCGTTGCTGAGGGCTTTGAGCGCATACATCGAACCAACTTGATCGGAATGGGGGTCATGCCTCTCCAGTTTGAAGCAGGTACTACTCGCAATACGCTGGTAATCGATGGCTCAGAAATTTATGACGTCGAAGGACCTCCCGGTCCAGGCGCCGTCTTGAAATTGACTATTCACCGTCGCGATGGCTCGATCAAAAGCATTCCGGTTTCATGCCGACTCGATACCGCAGAGGAATTCTCCGTCTACTCGGCTGGAGGGATCCTTCAACGTTTTGCAAGGGAATTCGTGCGAAACGAAAAGACAGATCAACTATGCCAAACATCATAAAGAAAAATTCACAAATTAAAATCCCGGCCACGTACATGCGTGGAGGCACCAGTAAGGGAGTTTTTTTTATTCTTTCTGATCTACCCAAGTCTGCCCAAAAAGCTGGCCCAATTAGAGATAACCTCTTACTTAGAGCGATAGGGAGCCCTGACCCCTATGGCAAGCAAATAGATGGCATGGGCGGTGCAACATCAAGCACCAGCAAAACAGTAATCCTTTCCAAAAGCAAAACTCCTGGTCACGATGTCGATTATCTTTTTGGTCAAGTAGCTATCGACAGACCACTCATTGATTGGAGCGGAAATTGCGGCAATCTAACCGCTGCGGTTGGCAGTTTGGCAGTCAGCCGAGGACTAGTCGATCGCGAACGCATGCTCGAAAATGGTGTTGTTGAAGTTCGCATATGGCAACAAAATATTAACAAAACCATTATTGTGAATGTACCAGTAACCGAAGGAAGAGTACAAGAGACTGGAGGTTTTAATCTTGATGGCGTCCCATTCTCAGCAGCTGAAATACGCATAGATTTTCTCGATCCAATAGGTGCTGAAGGCACGCTATTCCCCACTGGCAATCTAATTGACAAGCTTGAGATACCTAGCCTCGGCACATTGCAAGTCACATTCATCAATGCGGGTATTCCCACTATCTTCTTAAACGCCAACGATATCTCCTGCGATGGTACTGAACTTCAGGAAACCATCAACAGCGACCTTGCCATACTCCAGAAATTTGAGGACATCCGGGCTCACGGTGCAATTAAAATGGGTTTAATTAGAACACTCGATGAAGCCGCTCATCGTCAGCATACGCCCAAAATTGCTTTTATTGCTCCAGCGAAATCGTATACAACCTCGAGCGGTAAAATAATTACCGCAGACCAGATAAATCTTTTAGTGCGGGCTTTATCCATGGGCGCCTTGCACCACGCAATGATGGGCACAGCAGCAGTAGCAATAGGAACCGCAGCCGCCATCCCGGGAACATTGGTGAATCTCGCCGCCGGTGGAGGTGATCTGAAAGAAGTCGAATTCGGACATCCTTCGGGCACAATGAAAGTGGGCGCAAAGATTGACCGCAGTGCTGGGGATTGGAAGGTAACTAAGGTCAGCATGAGCCGCAGTTCACGAGTAATTATGGATGGCTCAATCTTTGTACCCGGTGATGTGTTGCAAATGAGAGATCTGGTGCAATAACGAGGGTTTTGGCAACTTTTGTCAGCTTGAAACCGCCAGAACTAGGAGGACGGTAGATATCATGTAAGACAGTATCGCCTGCCTTTGGTTCCATTTTGCTTTATTAAGAAAGAGAGTTGTGGAGAATTTCGACCATTACGAAGCGCCCTTCTTCCCCCGTTATTAAGAATAAAGCGGACAAATACTGATCATATATCACCCAGCGGCCGCGACGATATTCTTGTAATTTTCATAACGCATAGTCGAGCTTGCCGCACGATTTCAGGTGCTGAAAGCGATTGCAAATTAAGATACTGTGCGACTCGACTAAAAATTTGCACGCATTGGTGACAACAAGCCTTAAAAATCTGATTTGCGTATCAAAGATCAGCGAGCATATTTTTATGATCAGTTCAATAAGATGTTAAAAGCGTAGAAAGTCATCACGGCAACAACAAGGAGTAAAAGATATTTCATTGCCTGGGTCAGCCGCCTTAACCAGTTGCCTTCCGAGGATGCTTGAATATCGCCCTTAGCCGTTCTGAAATGATCGTCAAAACTTTCTTTATTCCTTAAATTGGTTTTCACATCAGTGTTCTGTACTGCATTATAACGGAGCCCCAAGCTCTCCAAGATTTTTAGTATTCCTTTATTTCGAGGGCTCTGTCTTGCCACTACTGATAATATTCTTAGTTCACTGTTTGTCGGTGAATTGAAGAAGGCATGGAAAATTCTCTTATCTTTCATTAACTGATTTGCAGCCAGAACTTCCTTCTTGATGCCCGATGCATTGCATATTAAGCCTAAATTTATTCCAGGTAATCCAGTACAGAGTAACTCTATATCCTGCCAATCTTCGGAGATCAACTCCTCTTCATTCTCAATCAATATGATTCGTCGCTTATTATCTGGACGACTTGCTTCCAGCGCTTTATCCAGAGAATAATTTTCGATCTCTTGATTTAAGACATCAATCAGCTTTTGCTTTCTGAGGGGATTGAAGCGCACAATCAGATTTTCTCCGGAGAGCTCAACCTTCCTGACAATTAGTTTTGTGTAGTAAGACGCGAGAGCTCCTATATCTGCATGCAGAAAACAGTATGGCTTGCTGGAGTGCAGACGCTGAAGTACCCTTTCAACTGACCTCTCATGCCTTCCGGTTATATAGAAGCCCTCGGGCTTAATTCTGGCCTGAAACTCCAAGATCTCATTTTTAACTAGTTTCAAAGAACTTTTGCGCATGCGGTATTGACTCTTTGATTGGGTAATTTGATTAGAATCAAAGATCACCCTAGCGAGAAATAGTGTCATCCCTTGTGTCGGCAGGAATGCAACCAACTAGATGCCGCTTTTTCAAAGGCATCATTACTATACTGACAAGTTGTGCATACGCGAATAGCGCTTTTAAATGACGACTTGATGAATTTCGCCGCAGTGAGGCAAGCTCATAGCACGTAGATAATATTGTTGAGCAATTTGAAGAGTCAACTATCGAAAATGACTACGGATAGGAAATCCATTGTGAAGTCGAGTCTGCTATGGTCTCTGGTGAGGTGGAAAAAATCAATGCAAGAATATCTTCAGCAGTCGGCAATCTAATGTCGACTCCAGCTATCAAGCGATTTGGATTCGCGGACCGAAAAGCAGGGGGATTAGCTTGAACAAATGCCTGTCGCAAGAAGGACCTTCTGATTCTTGAGTTCGGCATGGTTAGGTTAATAATTCGGTCGAGAGTGTCCCCACCTTTCGTCCGGTAAGTGCCTTGGGTTAAGCTGTCCAACTCCTGTTGTTCAAGGTAGCGCCGAATCTCCACATCTTGCAGAAGCTGCACTAATGCAGCGTCAATGTCAGAGTTCTGACCGACAGCGGAGAGTGACACCAATGTGGTACAGAGGTATCCGGTTGTTATGAAAAAAATCTTGAAATATTTCATTTATATATCCGCGTTGATTTGCTTTTTCAGCAAGTAGCGTTCTAGAAAAATATGTTTTCATTCTTAGCTTAATTAAAAAGGTATTGCTGCCGTAAATGGACTGTTAGCTTCGCCCGCTATGACTTCTATGACAGAGTTATGATAGTTCACCTCCTTAACCTCGCCGATAACGATGGATTGGAGCACCTCTGGGCCAAGCAGTAATTGCCTTTGATTTAAGTGGGATGGTGACAAAATAAATCTGTCGTCAAGCCTTATACCCGCCACGCTTCCCTTGTTAATTCGAACCCAAGCGACACCCGCGTTTTCGTAATTTTTATCAACCGATATCGGAGATTCCTCAAATTTGCAATGACCAATCGTTTCCAGCTTTAACAAGAATTGAGCTACCCCTTGATTAAGCAAATCCCGATTTCCGACAGTAAGTCTTCTGGGCATGAGGTTATACCTAGAAGGGCTAGTATAAAACTGTATGTTTTGACTAATTAGCTCATTCCCGTCAAGTGAATCGATCAGTGACACACCAACGATCACCCTGAAGGCAGAGCTCGTATTTCTCTTCGTTAAGGAAGTGAATGAGTTTGTTGTCGCAAGTAAAAGATTTGTCCCCGCCGCCCGGATAGATCGCAGACCTTGTATTGCCGGAGAACTCCCTCTGTCCGCGACCACATTGACTTGAATCACGTATCTCGCTGCCCTTGCGTCTTTGTTTGCCGGACTAACAGCCGCAAAATATCGAGTGCTGTCAACTATCTCCATGTCCTGCGGGTCACGTGTTAAGTACCATGTCGAAGAGTGCCGGATATCGTTCGTTATCGCAGTTCTGACTGTTTCATCGATTTCGAGTTTAAGGGTTGAGTCTGTGCCAGATCCCCAACTATTCTCTTTGAAGAAGACATTAATTTCTTTTCGATATTTATTACTTTTGTTTTCGCATTCAGGCGTCCCCTGAGAGATAGACGTTAGGAATCTTTCAACCGCAGGTGTTGAGTTTTTCCGTCTCTCCATCAAACGCTCGTTTCGAAAGCCATCGATGCTAGAGTCTGTTCTGAAATAAGTTGATTCAATGAGTTTTCCTGTTGAATCGATAAAGCCTGCTGAAGAGATCGAAAGCCCCGCGTCGATTGATTGGCTTAGTAAGTGATATTTGACCTCATCGAGTAGGAGTTCATTTGCATTAGCGCTTGGCTCAGAAGCGGTCCCGAAAGGAATAAATAAAGACAGAATAAGCGCTAAGATGCCAAGCCTGATCAGATGTGAAAGCATGTTACTGTCCGTATTTACAAACTTTGACCGCCCAAGCTACTCGATACTTTGGAGATATAATCTCTTGATGTCGTTGGCAATAGCTTGGGATAAAGACAATCTAACCTCGTAAGCGCTGTCAGAGATCGGCTTAACACTTTCAATTTCAGCACCATAAATTATTCCTTCGACGCGCGACTGAATTACATCGTTTTGTACCACGAGATCACCAACCGTGGTCGAAGCGTCAATGTAAAGCCCGTAAATTTGTTCCGATAAAGAACGATACGCGTCAATTTTAGAAGCACGAATCGCAAGGATTCGTTGTTGACTCGGGTTTCCAGACTGAACGCCGATATCCGCATATCCTGTTGCCGTCAAGCGACCGCTCTCGAGCTGCATCCTATCAGCCAGCGCTTCAGTAAGATCTTCGGTCGTACTACTACAACTTAAAACTACTAGAGATACAAATATAAGTAGTGGGAAACGGGTTAAAGGGGTGGATCTCATATTCATTTTTGCCCTCAAGTAAACGTTCGGCTTAAATCTACGCAGCCTTTAAATTTAACTCAATTGATACACTGGCTTTCAACACATGTTGACTCAGTGTTATCCCTTCCCCAATCGACACTGTCGGGCGCAACTTTACTTAGGCAAAAAATATTTTTTTAGTGCTTGGCATGATCATTGCTTAACATTCATAGATGGAAAACAAAGAAAAACGGAAATACAAATTAGTACTAAATAGCTGAATTAAAAGAGAAAAATGGAAGAAACGTTACTGTCATTTTTACGACAAAGTATTAAGCCAGCAAGAATGGCCAACCTAGGTATGCCATTTATTGTCTTACTCATCATGTCAATGCTGATTGTGCCACTACCAAGTTTGGCACTCGATATGCTTTTTACTGTAAATATACTGATTGGCTTAATCATAATCATGGTTTCGGTAAATGTCTCCAAGCCCCTTGAGTTTTCCTCATTCCCATCCATTTTGCTTCTTGCCACGATGTTGAGGTTGAGCTTGAACGTGGCCTCTACTCGGGTTGTGCTTGTGAACGGACACCAGGGACCCGGTGCCGCGGGTAACGTAATTGAGTCATTCGGCGAATTCGTCATCGGAGGCAATTACGTTGTAGGTTTCATCATCTTCGTAATTCTGATGATAATAAATTTTATAGTTGTTACGAAGGGCGCTGGACGTGTCTCAGAGGTTATTGCGCGGTTTACTTTGGATGCTTTACCAGGTAAGCAAATGGCGATAGACGCTGATCTAAATGCCGGTGTAATTGATCAAGAAGCAGCGAAACGCCGACGCGAAGAAGTGTCGCAAGAATCGGATTTTTTTGGGTCAATGGATGGTGCCTCTAAATTTGTTCGCGGAGACGCAATTGCTGGGATTCTTATATTGCTCATCAACATCATTGGTGGGCTAGCGATAGGTATCAGCCAGCATAATCTCTCTTTTGCGCAGGCTGGGGAAATATATGTCTTACTTACGATCGGCGATGGTTTGGTTGCCCAGATCCCATCTCTCTTACTTTCTCTATCAACTGCGATAATTGTGACTCGCGTTACGACGTCGGAATCTACTAGTGCTCAAGCGGGAAATCAGTTAGCGAGCCCTGCAGCTTTATCTATTGCATCCGGGATTCTTATATTCCTGGGCTGTATACCGGGGATGCCTCACTTTATATTTTTATCAATGGGCGGAGTTCTTGCGCTGATATCGTACCTCTTAAGTAAATCTAAGAAGAATGCCGCCATGATGGAAACAAGTCTTCAAGAGGCCGCGCCGGAGGAGGACAAAACCCAAGAAAGCGAAGAGCTAGACTGGTCACATATCGAACCGGTGGATCAAGTTGGCCTGGAAATTGGTTATGGATTAATTCCATTGATAGATCAAGATTCTGGCGGCACTTTGCTTTCTCGCGTCAGAGGGATACGGAAAAAACTTTCTTCGGAAATAGGTTTCTTAGTTAACCCTATTCGGATAAGGGACAATTTAGAAATAGGTCCTAACGACTACAACATCGTTCTTAATGGGACGATCCGGGGCCAAGGGAGAGTCTTCATAGGAAAGGAATTAGCAATTAACCCGGGGCAGATAACCATACCGCTAGAAGGTGAAAAAACATTGGAACCTGCTTTTGGTCTTGATGCTTACTGGA
Source organism: Gammaproteobacteria bacterium (assembly GCA_003514305.1). GTDB lineage: Bacteria > Pseudomonadota > Gammaproteobacteria > Pseudomonadales > Pseudohongiellaceae > UBA9145. The sequence continues at coordinate 22,058 of DORE01000237.1, forward strand.
TTGATAGAACTCATAGTGATTTTGCAAAGACGGCAGGCTATACCGTTGTTGATCCAGCTACTGCGATCGCGACTCACATGAACTCGATTCTTAAGAACAATGCGGATCAGTTGCTTGGACACAACGAAACTCAGCAATTGTTAGATTTAGTTTCGGAAAGATCGCCAAAATTGATCGAAGATTTGGTCCCGGGAAAACTATCAGTCTCCACAGTCACACAAGTTCTGAAAAATCTGCTTCAAGAGGGAGTCTCAATCAGGGACAACCGATCCATCTTTGACAGCCTTCTGTCTGAATCAGGAAAAACTAAAGATGCCGTCGAATTGACGTCACTAGTCAGACCGCATCTCGGAAGGAGCATTGTGCAGGACATAGTAAATGCTGGAGAGAGCCTCCCAATAATAACCCTCGAACAGAGTCTGGAGCAGCTGCTAAATAATGCTTTACAAGAAAGCTCCCAGTCACGAGAGGCTTTTTTGGAGCCAAAACTTATAGATGCTTTAGTCGATGCGATCGCAGGCGAAAAATTTGGTGTCGAAGAACAAGGCCAGCCAGCGGTGCTAGTCGTCTCACCAACAATACGTCCTTGGCTTTCTCGCATAACACGACAAAGGCTAGGCAACCTCTCCGTGTTGGCATATACAGAGATTCCTGAGGATCAAGAGATAAAAGTTGTAGGCAAGGTTGGTATTCAAACAAATCAAGCGCATGGAGTTGCAGCATGAAAATGGATGTAATTTGGGCCCAGAGTCCTAAAATTGGTATTGGTCACGCAGTCTCTAAGTTCGGAGATGACTCATTACTCCTCTCTAGTAAAAAAATAGGGCAGAGATATCGCCTAATCATTGGGACAGACCAAGATAAAAGAGAAAAGGAAGACACAACAGCTAGAATAACTGAGTCTATTAAATCGACGCCTGAGCGGGAGAAGATGGATTATAAGACAATATCTTTTTTAATAAAGAAAGAGATCGAGCATTTACGAAAAGAGCTCGAAAGTGAAGCTGTTGAAAGCGATCAGGCCAAATCAAACCTTAAAATAATGCTCGAGAAGCTAAGAATACCAACATCCCTTCATCCCGCAATAATGGGAAAACTCAGTGGGAGAAATGCTACTCCTGAGCTAATCAGCGAGATAAATGGAATATTAAAAGGCGCTCTTCCTGGAAGCAAAGATATAGATCTCCGTGTCAAAACACATATACTTTGCGGGAATTATGGGTCAGGGAAAACAACGGTCGCCATAAAGATGGTGCTAAAGCTGATGTCGCTAAATCAAGCGGTCCCGATTCTCGTTAGTTATAAGCAGCACCACTCAACATCTAAGTCCCTGATGAAAGAACTTTCCAAAGAATTGGACGTGCCAATCTTTGATATTCAAGACGTTGCCACACTTAAAAAAGTTGAAGAGCAACTTGCGGATAATAGCGTTTTGATCGTCGATACTTATACCGGAAACATCAGAGAAGAAATCCCAGAATTGGAGAAAGAGCTGCAATCGGTCAATTTTCACCTCGTGAATGCATGTGATTCGTTCGTCGCTGCACAAGAGCATTTTTTGAACGTTGCAAAATGGTCTAGTATCATTGTAACAAGACTTGAAATGGATTCTAATCGATGGCCCTTGATTCAATCGCTTGTAAACACAAATATACCTTTATCGCTTGGATCAATCAGCCCGGACTTAAAAAGCCAATTGGTCTCTGTAACAAAGGAAGATCTTTTGAACCAACTGAATTTTACAAACTCGGTGGAATCCAATGAATTTAAAGAAAAAGCTGCTCTTGAAGCAGCATGAGTAATGGTCCTAACATCGCTTTTTTTCAAAAGTCAGCACAGAAAATCTGTCAATAAAGTAATTCAACATTCGACCAGCAGAAGAAATTATAGGTGTGACCATGAATACACGTGTTGTTGGTATGGCTAGCGGTAAAGGTGGTGTCGGTAAAACGACACTAATCGTCAATCTTGCCTTACAACTAGCTGAATTTGGAAAAAAAGTATTAATTTTTGACGCTGATCTGGGAATGGCTAACGTACATTTGGCTTTTTCAAAGAGCATATCTCACAGCCTGTCTGACGTAATCGACGGAACTGTGAGTTTGGAGCAGACTATTGTCAGCCTTAGCGAAGGGATTGACCTAATTCCTGGTGGCAGTGGTGTGGCTAACATCGCTGATCTAGATGAAATTGGCGTTTCGTCAATAGTTCAAGCTTTTTCGGCGATAGAAGGCCAATATGACTATCTTCTGGTTGATATGTCTGCTGGTATAAGCACTCAAGTTCTTACATTTCTCTCTTCTGTTCATCTAAAAATTATCGTGGGTACCGATGAACTGGGATCCATATCTGATGCATACTCTCTAATAAAAGTACTTTCAAAACAACACAGCATAGACAATTTAATCTACTTGCCAAACAGAGTCTCTTCCTCTAAGGCCGGGAAGAAGCTTTATGATTCCCTAAACTACGTCACTACAAAGTTTCTCAATAAACAACTCGAATATGTTGGATGCATTTCAGAAGATTCTTTATATTGCCGGGTTTGGGACTCTCCTGAGCCTGAGCGAATTATAACTTCGTCATCAAATGCGTACGCGGAACTGTCGGCGGTTGTTTCAGAAATTGAGAGACATTTAGCGTTCAACTCGCACGAAGGTTCTAGAGGCCTATCGTTCTTTCTCGATGGGTTTACAAGCTAGTCGGAGTATACAGATGAGTTCAAAAGACGGCGAGTACCAAACTATCCAGAATTTAAGTTCAGATTCAGTTGACGTTTTAAAGAAGGTAGGTCTAGTAAAAAAAATAGCTCTGTATTTAAAAGCCCGTGTTCCAGACTATATGGAAGTTGATGACATGGTACAAATCGGTATGGTTGGGCTAATGGAAGCGAGCAAGTTATATGATTCTAACGTTGGTGTTACCTTCGATGAATATGCAAAGAGACGGATAAAGGGCGCCATATTAGATGAAGTAAGGAAGTCTAGCAGTTTATCAAGATTAGCTGTAAAGACTACGAGGGAATATAATCAGGCTAAAACAACTCTTTCGAATAGTCTCAAGAAAGAACCAACAAATGCTGAAATAGCCGCGTATTTAGATATTTCCATTTCAGAGTTGGAAAAGAGACGTTCCCACGCAAATCAGATGAACATGGTTCACCTCGAGGAGGACTCAGCCGAATGGGAGTCAGCATTCGAGGATGAACATACAAACCCTATGATGACTATGGAACAGTCGGACTTGACCGAAAGAATCACAGCTGAGGTCTCTAAGCTTGATGACCGATCAAAGTTGATACTATCGCTTTATTACAGAGACGAAATGAATATGAAAGAAATCGGCTCTATTATTGGCGTAAATGAGTCCCGAGTAAGTCAAATACTCAGTTCGACGGCAAAAAGTCTACGTCAAAGTTTATCGTAATCTAAAAATTGAAACGCCCTATTGCTCTTGGCTAAAGTATATGTAGTCTACATTGGTTGATTCTGCCGTCTCGCTTTCCTGTTCATTTTCTTCCGTCTGAATCTCTATCTGCGCTGTCACAAGATCGTAATACTTCTCTTTTTCTAAAAGGATCAGAGACTGAAGCGTCTCTTCAAACTCTTCGAGCCGAGCATTGGATTGAATTACTCTTCGAATTTCAGTAGACATGGCGAGATTAGTATCACTAAACGCGTCAAACTTGTCATCGAATCCTGCGACTGACGTTTCAAGCCGTACGATATTTTGTTCGAATCCACCTATCTGCTCGCTTGTATTTTGGGATATTTGCTCTATTGCGATGTCCAGAGTATTTTGGAATCCGAGGAGTTGTTCACCAAGATTTTCTGACTCAATTCCTGCAAGATCTAGATCACGCTGTAGATCTGTGATAAGCGAATCCATAAGACTGAAAGAATTAATCCTGTCACCAAGCTCTTCTGCGATCGATTGCTCACCTCTCTGAGAGAACCACGAAAATATCGTCACTAGAATTGATATTACCGAGAAGCTCATGATGACTGATAACGAGATCGTCATCCGTTTTTGCATCTGCCTGATTTCGTTCTGCTCTCTTACAAACTGGCTGTCAACCTTGTCGGAGAGACGGCCAAGCTGATTCCTAAGCTCTTGAACGGAATCGCTAATTTCCGGGAGATCGATCTTTCGGGTATCGCTATCCGACAACTCTTTACTGTCCTCGGAGCCTCCTTGTTCTGGCGCATTGGTAGAAGAGTCATCATCTGGCGTTGAGATACCGCCTTCCTCTTCCACCGATGTTTCGGGATCTATATCGTCTGCCATGCTCTAGTCTCTTTTGCCTATAATGATGATATCTTCATTAAATGCCCTTGCGCACGATTTAACAAAAATCTAACTCACCGCTTAGATCCAATCGACCGTTGACTTGAAAGGTTTAGGCCCGAATCTCTCGTTTTCCCGACTCATCGAAAAGCATTGTTTCAGGCACTTTCACCACTGGTTTCTCCGGTTTGCTACCGTCCTTAGTTATTTCTCCCAGTTGATATACGTAAGCTATTACTTCTGCCACTGCTCGGTAGAGTGGTACAGGTATTTCATCTTGTAAATCTGTTGTAAAGTAAAGAGCGCGTGCAAGATACGGGGCTTCAAAAACTGGCACGACATTTTCTGATGCCTTTACTTTGATCGCGGCGGCAATGAAATCCGTACCTTTAGCAAGGACAATTGGTGCTTTTTCGCTGCCCGGCTCATAGGCTATTGCAACAGCGAAGTGATTCGGATTTGTAACAACAACATCGGCGTCAGATATAGCATGCATCATCTGATTCATGGCCACTTGTCGCTGCCGCTCGCGAATCTTAGCACGAACCTCTGGCCGCCCCTCAGTTTCTTTAAATTCGTCCTTTAACTCTTTGCGAGTCATCTTAAGTTTATTTTTAAATGTTATCACTTGGTAAGGTAAATCAATCGCAGCGATACAAAGCAGTGTCAAGGTAACAAGCAGTATTCCCAGAGTTAAGATATTGAGGCCAGACTCTATGGCTAGTTTGGGTGAGAGTAAGTTGAGGAAGAAAACTCTATCGTAAACCGAATAAATGATTGCGGTGATTACGCTCGCGATTAGAACTAGCTTTGCGATGCTTTTGACTAGCTCTATTAGACCTCGCGAGCCAAACATCCTTCCAAGACCGGTAATCAAATTTAGTTTTGAAGCCTTTGGCATGAATGACTTCAACGAAAATCCGATTCCTCCAATCGAGTAGGCAGCAAGTATCGCTAGTACTAACGTGACTCCAAAGATTGGCGATACGACAATCAAACTTTGAAGCGATAAATTTGAAAAAACTAGCAGAGCTGACTCGGGCGAAAGGATTATCGACTCGTCGAAGTCGAGCGCTCTATGCATCAAGTCAATATATCTGCTCCCCGCTACTGAACCAAAAAAAAATATAATAGCAGCGACCGATATTAGAAGGACTGCGATTGATGTATCTTGTGACCGCAGAAACTGACCTTCCTTTCGAGCCTTTTCCAATTTTCGTTGGGTTGGTTCCTCGGTTTTCTCTCCCTGGTCTGATTCTTCGGCCACGTTTATATCACCATGATGAGGCTGAGCTTCTCAAATGCGCCCAACCAAAATTCTTCGATCAATTGTAAAACTCCACGCAAAGAAAGCAGGAGGATAAATATGCCGATTAAAGTAATAGCCGGGAAGCCCACAGCAATTATGTTTAGAGAAGGAGCGGATCTAGTGATTATTCCAAGTCCTGTATTGACTAGAAGCATAGAAATCATTATCGGCAACGCAATAAGAAGTCCACCTGTGAAGATTGTTGACGACCAGTCGATCACCGACTGTACAACTGGCCCTAGCGAAATTGCCGTTCCTAAAGGAAAGCTTTCAAAGCTCATGAAGAGGAGCTCGATTAAAATCAAGTGACCATCAATCAGCAAAAAAATAAGCGTCGATAGTAAAATTAATAACTGCGAGATTGTGGGAACATTACCAAGAGTCGGATCTACCATATTTGCCATACTTAAACCTATTGAGTTCGAAATGGCCTGACCTCCCAGCGTAATTGCCGCGGTAACTAGCTGAAAGCTAAATCCCAGGCTGATACCTATCGCGGCTTGCTGGAATAATGCGCTCATCCCGTCTACGCTGAGAGGATCAAAAGATGTACTCTCAAAATAGCTGATGTATAAAGTTGTAAGTAATACAGAGATCGCTATTCGAAATCTTAAATTAAGTGCTTGAATCGAATAAAATGGCGACGCGAGGAGAAACGCCGAAATACGGGTAAAAGGATAAAGAAACTCATAAAAAATCTGAACTAGTTCAGGTGTTGAATAGGACATTATTGCAGATACATTGGAAGATTTGCGAGTAGGTTTTGCAAATACTCTACGAGTGTCAGTATTTGCCAACCACCGAGAATGAAGAGTATTACTACGACTACAATTAGTTTTGGGATAAAACTTAGAGTCATCTCTTGAATAGACGTTGCAGCTTGTAAAATGCCTATTACAATGCCAACAAATAAAATTCCTCCGAGTAAGGGGCCGGCAATCATCATGGTTATGATAAGCGCTTCTCGGCCAATTGTTATAACGTCAGATATTCCCACCTAAACTCCAAAGCTACCGGCTAATGATTGCATTATTAAGATCCATCCATCTGCTAATACAAAAAGCATAAGTTTAAAAGGCATCGAGATCATCATTGGTGATAGCATCATCATGCCCATAGACATCAGAACGCTCGCTACAACGAGATCTATTATTACAAAAGGTATATAGATGAGAAAGCCGATAGTAAAGGCTGTCTTCAGTTCCGAAGTCATAAATGAAGGCAGCAAAATATTAAGGGGAACATCTTGCTCGTCTTGATACTCATATCCGGCAATGTCGCTGAATACAATTAAGTCATCTTCTCGTGTTTGCAAGAGCATAAAATCTCGCAATGGTTGCTCAGCGATTTGGATCGCTTGCTCTGCGTTAATCTGTTCGTTGAGATAGGGAGTGATGGAATCATCGTAGATCTGGAGGAAGATGGGGGACATAATAAAGAATGAGAGAAAGAGCGAAATCCCAACCAAGACTGTGTTTGGCGGAGTTTGTGCTGTACCAATGGCTTGCCGAAGCAAAGACATTACGATTATTATTCGTACAAAAGACGTCATCATGATTAACAATGACGGTAGTAACGTTAGCACCGTCATTAAAATAAGAATCTGAAGCGTTAGGCTGTATTCAGTACCATCTGCCGTTTGACTAACGCTTATGGCTGGGAGCCCCGTTTGCGCAATAGCGTCAGATGTAGCTAAAAGACTTGATACGAGAATAAGAAAGTGAAAAACCGTCGAGGTATGCCAATTTTTAGGATGGTGGAGTTTCGCTTTTGACACCCAACTATTAGAGTTACCGCAAGACATCTGCACTCTCTTCGTTGCTATCTAGCGTGGTCCACACTGGCACAACATGATCGCCGGAAATAGCGAGTAATGACGTGCGATTTTCTGCTTCAATGAGTAAAAGTTGTGTTTTAAAAGCCGCTCGCTGCTGGGCTACGATTTTAATTTTCCCCTGATTCGAGTGAGAGAAGTTGTCTGAATATTTTTTTAGCAGCAAAAAGAAGATGAACATCAGTGCAACTACAACGACTAATGCAATAGATATGTTCAGAAGCGCGTTGCTTTCCATCTATTTATGCCCAAATGGGTTTCAACTCAGTACCAAGAGGGCCGCGCGATAAAGTCCGAGCGACCTAGAATGTTTTCATACTGGACAATAAGGCGTCTAATCTGAGCTTTTTAAGCGCTCAGTCTTGGGGACAATATGAGTCAATTTGATCCCGTATCTTTCATCGACTAGGACAATATCGCCTTTCGCAAGGAGTGTATCGTTTACAAAAACTTGAAGTGGCTCACCGGCCAAAGACTCCAATGGAACCACCGCTCCTTTTTTTAAGTCCATAAGTTCGCTTATCTTCAGCCTCTTTCTGCCAAGTTCTACAGAAATAGAAACCGGTATGCTATTCAAAAGAGCCTTGTCTACGGTCTGCGACTCGCCGCGACCAGCAGCATTAGGATTATTATCGGCAGCAATCTCAGAGCCTCCACCTGAAGTAGTCTGTTCGTTCTCATCTTGTCCCACAATCTCTTCGTCGTTCATGATGTTGCCTTAAATTAATTATATGCTTTTAATGGATTCTATTTTGATGGCAAATGACTCTCCAACCGTTCCGGTTATGGCCGAAAAAAGTGGAGTATTTCCTGCACTAATTTCGATAGAATCAGAAACAGATAGAGGAAACTCATCACCAACTTGAAGATTGGTAAGCTTACCCAGAGTAGTGGTGAATTCGCCGAGTTTCGCATTTATCTCGATTCCAATTTCTAAATGAGCTTCATATAGATCTGCCGCCCAGTCATTACTGTCAGATTCACTCTCTTTTACTTTAGGATCAAGCTGTTTGGCTTGGGCATGTGTGGGCGGACGAACGGAAGCCAATGGATAAGCTATCTGAATTTTTCCTGAAAGTTCTCCAATAGATACTTCGAAATCTGAAAGCACAATCAGCTCCTCGGGCTTAAAACATTGCAACTCCGACAAACTATTGGCTGAGAAATCTTTTTCAAAGTCAGCTACGAAAATTGGTTCCCATGCCGTTTTTAGAGCACTTTTCGTAAGATTCACAACTATATCAACAACAGCCTCCTCCGATCCTGCCAATTTTTTATTAGTAGCAAAACTTATAGTGCTTACACCGGCTCCACCGAAGAACATATCTAAGGAGCGGAAGATGATCGATGAATCTATGAGCAATACAGCGTGGCCATGCAGTGGGCTAATATCCAGTGTTGCTGCCGAGACCGGAGAGTCTGTGGAGGCCAACAGTGCCTCAAACCGGCATACTTCGGTCTTTTCATAATTTATTTGATAGGGTATGTTGAGGACGCTTGACACTCCTTCTTGCAATATTCCTCGAATTTTTTCGCTAACTGAATCGAAAACGTCACTTGCTATGCTGACATTGTTATATTCACTCGTAAGATCATGTTTAATGACTTCGGCTGACTCCCCAGTAGCTAATTTGGTTAAGTGCTCATCATTCCGAGTACTTTGAATTGCTTCAAGCTCCTCTTCTGATAGTGTTTCTAATTCTTTATCCATAATGTTTACGCTACTTATTGCATCAAAAATTCAGTAAAAAGTACTAAGTCAATCCCGGGATAGAGATTTTGCTCTTCTAAAATGGTATTCGCAGCATCTCGCAAGTCTGGCTCAATGAGACTTCTAAAACTTTCAGAAGAGGCTACCGCGTTTTCTACGCCGGAAAGTCGTTCTAGCAAGGCGGCCCGAATTCCAATTTCATGTGCAATCATTTCATCAACCATTGACTGTCCGTATGGCGTTCGCAATGCAAGTTTCAATTGCATCATTCGATCAGTACCCCGTAGCTGGATTGTAAATGACTCGGTTAACTGCAGATAAAGAGTCTCTGAGGATTCAGGCTCTATAGACTCCTCGACTATTTGATCACCTTGTTCAACTGATGATGAGTCAGCAAAAACGAAAAAATAATAGGCGGCGCCGCCCCCAATTAGAATCAACAGAATGACCGCTACCAAAAAGACCCTCTTGTTGCCACCTTTATCAGGCTCAGTTTGTTTTTCGTTGTCTGCCATCTAATTAACCTAACTTAAACAAATGTATCTACCAGAGAGGATGTTTCGTTTTTATTGGCACGATTAAGTTCGCCAGAATCTGGTTCGGTGATGTTATTTTTTTCCAAACCCACCAAGGCACCATTATCCTCGTTGCCTGGCCGGTTGCTATCACTTCCATTTGCGCTACCTTCCCCGCCAAAATAACCCGTCATATTTAACGAGAGAAGTTCTCTATGTTCTTGAGATAACTGTTCCCGGAGGCTCGCGGCATTCGTTTGAATCAGTTTTGCAACTTCTGCGGTCTCCGGCCGAAGTGTGATCTGAAGGCTCTTGTCCTTCGTGAAATGCATATCGACCTCTATTTCTCCGAGAGACTCAGGCGTAAGAACCATCTTAATGGTTATATTTTTCCCAGAAAAGGAGCTCACGATTTGGTTTTTTATAATCTTACTCAATCCCTCTTTAAATGCCTCTGTGTCAAAAAGACCAGATGCAGTCTGAAGTGTTGACTTTGCCCCAAGCGAAACATCAGTGTTCCGTGCCTCGACCGATCGATGAATGCTATTCACCGGGGAATTATCTTTGCTATCCGCATCCGGTTTTTCTGCGTTCATTAATTTGCTTGCTTTTGAGGACATACCTCTTAGCGAGAATATTTCAGTATCCTGAGAATCCTGCAGTTTTGGATGGGCTCTCGCCATATCGGAGCCGTTCTCCAAGGCGATTTTTGCCCCCTGCTGCATACCCTCCGAGTCTGTCAAACTTTGGATGTGATCATTGATCGAAACCGAGGGTTTCAAATCGCCTATTAAGATAGGCCTCTTACTTTCCAGCATTACTTGATTCATGGAGGGCCGGTCAGGCGGCAAAAGCGGCAAAATCTTGCCACTTATATTTTCAGATGCTTGCAACACTGCACCTCTTGCACTGTTATCTTCAAATCCTTCCGCTAACTCATCGGAGTCAGCCTCATCCCCCTGATCTGATATATCCTTTTTTGTGGTCCTTCGCGCGGTCTCTTCTAGGTGCGGTTCTGTCGAGGCTGAGCGTTGTTTTGAAGCCTCAGAGCTAGATACTCGGTCCAGGGTTGCAGAAAATTCCTCACTATCCGACTTACTCGAGCTGTCTGACGCTCTGTCCACTGTTTTCATCTCATTTATAATGTTCTGTAGATCAAACTGCGCATTTATCATAATTAGATTTCTTTGTTGATGCTCGGTTAAATAGCCACTTAAAGGCAGCAAAGATTAGTTGCCGCTTTCAATATCAAGCAAATTAAATGCCAACTAGATTGCGTTATTATTGGATCGCACAAAATTTAATGTGGAGAGTTCGTCATGATACTTGCGTTCAGCTTTTTCGGCCGCGGTATGATGTCTTAGCGAATAAGCTTCATCCATTCGCTGATACTTAGACGACTCTACTAGGAGGCGAAAAAGATCGTTGCGGAGGGCTTTACATTCGGAATTACAGGTCTGTAGAGCCTTTTCTAACCGCAGTTTTGCCGCGTTGAGCTGACTGGCAAAAGCCATCGTTGATTCCCTTGCGAGCAATTGTCTGCGATCAATAATCGTCTCACTGGGATCATATGCTAGATAATCCTGAAGGTAGCTCTCCAAGTTTTGTATCTTTGACTTAAGCTCTGAGGCTCGCCTTTTCCGCTCAGCCAGCCGAGACTCCAGAATCCTTTGCTTGCCTGTCAGCTTTTTGATCATGATTTGCCAGACTCTAGCACTCATATTTTTTCACTTTCAATGAATGAAAGCTGCTGCATAGTCTGTGACAAAGTAAAGGTGTCATTCTCTCCCTGGATCAGAAAATTATCGATCTCAGATTTTAATTTAATAGCTAAATCCAAATCAGCATTCGAGCCAGCTTCATATGCGCCAATCTGGATAATGTCCTCATTTTGACAATATAGGGACCAAAAACGCCTTAATTTCCTCGCTAATGAAGTATGTGTTTTACTGACAATCTTGTCAGCAACCCGCGAAATAGAGCCCTCTAAATCTATGGCTGGATAATGCGAGGCATCTGCTAGTTTTCTTGACAACATTACTTGTCCGTCCAGTGAAGCTCTTGCAATATCAACTATAGGATCGGACCTGTCATCATTTTCGGCGAGAACCGTGTAAAAAGCCGATATCGAGCCCTCACATGCATTACCCATCCCAACTCGTTCTATAAGGCCTGGCAATAAGCTAAAGACTGATGGCGGGTAGCCTTTGGTTGTCGGGGGCTCACCTATAGCTAGTCCAATTTCCCTTTGTGCATGTGCTATGCGCGTCAGACTGTCCATGAGTAACAACACATGCTTGCCTTGTGCTCGGTACTGTTCTGCGATCGTATGCGCTAATTTAGCTGCTTTTATTCTGCGAACAGGGGAAGCGTTAACAGGTTCGGCGATAACGACGGATTTCTTTAAACCTTCCTCGCCTAAAGTTTCCGTTACAAACTCTTTGACTTCCCTCCCACGTTCCCCGATCAAGGCAATTACGGCTATATCTGCAGGCGTATTTTGCGCTAACATTGCTAGCAGAACACTCTTTCCAACACCTGAGCCAGCTATTAAGCCCATGCGCTGGCCTTTGCCAAAAGTAAAGCAAGAGTCGATAGCCTTTATTCCTGTTTCTAAAACCTCAGTTATATTCTCTCTGTCCAGCGCGCTTGACTTGCCCATTTCAAGGCTAGCTACCTCGTCGTACTCTAATTCTGACCGTCCATCAATCGCCTGCCCTAGCCCATCAATGATTCTTCCTTTTAATGCAAAGCTGAAGCAACTAGGAGGCGTTTCCGATTGCAAGGTTACTTGACACCCGGGAGCGATGCCTTCAATGCTACTTAACGGCATCAAGAATACCAGATCCCCATCAAACCCGATGACCTCTGCATTTAGCCCATTATCTTGGCCTTGAGCTTGAATTACACACTGAGCTCCAATAGGTGCTGAGATTCCTACAGCTTCGATTGTGAGTCCGACGATCCTTTTTACACGACCAATTGAAATGAATCCTGGTGAATTAACACAGAGATTCAGATTCTCCAGCGCTTGGCTAAAATTATATAGATCATCAAGTTTGCGCTCAGCCATGCGGAATTACCTTTTGGACAACAGCTTTAATTCGATCTTCTTTAAGGTCGGTAATTAGTCGATCGTTCATTTCAACGTAGGCGCTACCGCGCGATAATTTTTCATCGCCTACCAATTTCACATCTTCTTGTTGATTAACAAATTCCGGAGATAAACTATGAAGGTCATCTTGCGAGAGGTACAGTGTAGCTGGGCTCTCGCTAGAAGGCGCTGCTTCGTCAAGTAAGTCTTTCACGATCTTCGCGATCGACTCACGAGATTCCATTAACTCAACCTTGAGAATTGCTTCGGCAATCCGAACAGCCAGTGTCTTAAGGGGTGAGTAATAATCTGAAACATCGCATTGACCACTCTTTAATAGGGCTAATAAAGAAGAAATATCGCTTGATTTCTGCTCCAGTTCTATGGCGTACGCCTCTTTGCCATCCTTGAACCCCCTCTCATATTCCTCTTCAAGCTTCTTATCATCTGGTTCGCCCTTGTGCTGGAATAAGCGGCTTTGATGTGTACTAGGACTCTGCTCGGAAACCTTTTCCCCTTGAATATTTGCGTTCGGCGAGGTTACAGAGTCAAACGGATTCCAAACCCTGAAACTGTCAATCGAGGAGGCTGGCTTGGAAAAGAAATTGTCGGGTATAAACTCTTCGGAATTGCCTCCGAGTGAGGACTTGCCCTTTGGGGTCGTGCTATCAGATGAACTCATTTCCGCCACCTGAAAGCATTATTTCACCTTCCCCTGAAAGCCTTCGAGCAACTCTCATAATCTCCTTTTGCGCTTTATCGACTTCGGATACACGAATGGGTCCCATTGCCTCAAGGTCGTCTTCGAACAACTCTCTTGCCCTTTCGGACATGTTTTCTAAAAAGATTTCTTTGATTGATTCATCAGCGCCCTTCAGAGCAGGTATAAGTAACTCATTGTCTAGTTCTCGTATGAGCGTTTGCAAACTCTTATTATCCATACCGTCAATATCCATAAAAGTTACCATATTCTCTTCAATGGCCTCAGCAAGCTTTTGGTCTTGTGCTTCAACTGACTTAAGTATGCTTGTCTCAATCTCCGAGCCTGAGAAATTAAGAATCTTAGCGGCTGCTTCGACACCCCCAAACGGAGTCTTGCTAGAGCTATTCCTTTGGAGAAATTGCGACTTAAGTACTTCCTCCAGCCGAGCCAAGGCTGAGGGTTGGATCCCGCTGAGAGAACCGATTCTTGCTATTACGTCGGAGCGCACATCTTCTGGAAACATCTTTATGAGTGCACCTGCTACGTCATGGTCAAGAACTGATAGAACAACGGCAATGACTTGGGGGTGCTCGGCCTCGATTGCTGTATAAATTTCACCTGCGTCCATCCAGCGCAGCATGTCTAATCCTTTCAGAGATTGCTCTGGGATTATCTTATCGAGCGCAGCAGACGCCTTATCTTCGCCGAGAGCTTTGTTGAAAACTTTTTGAATATACTCCGAATTCCCAGTTCCAAGATCTGACATCTTAGACGTTGAGATAAGAAACTCGTCCAAAACAGCATTGACGACATCTTTAGGGAGATTTGCAACTTCAACCATTTTCTTCCCAAGCGTTTGAATGTCTTTGGGTTCGAGGTGGTTAATTACCTGTGCCGCGTGTTCTTCGCCCATCAGCAACATCAGCATTGCGGCTTTGTCTGCACCAGAAAGTTTTTTAAATCTCTCATTGAGTTCTGATGTGGGATCGGTTGGCTTTGTTGATTCTGTTTCTTTAGCCATAGCGTCTGTGACTCCCTTACCCTTTCACTAAGTCTTGTATTGCAGTTGCTACTTTAGCGGGGTCAGAACTAGCCGCTTGCCTCACCATCCCGACC
>DORE01000087.1 GCA_003514305.1 Gammaproteobacteria bacterium
AGGGAACCAGCACGCCGATGGATCATCTCAATAAGCAGGTTCAGTTTGCTGTCGAAATGGTAATTGACCGCCGCCAACCTCACACCCAGATGGTTAGTGATGTCTCGCACTGATGTTTTCTCAAACCCTCGCTCTGCAAACAGCTCTTCTGCTGCGTCAAGAAGCTCCTCTCGCAATAGCCGCGTTTTCTTGTATGTCTTTCTTGCCCTGCCACCGTCGCTACCTTTCACCACAGCTCCGTATTGCGCTCACTTTTCTCAGGCTTAAGTCTAACGCCAAACCTGAGGCTACCGAATTGAAAATCCCAGAGGTTCAATAAGAGGTTTCCTTCCTATTGACACCTGCTTTGCTCAGACTTAATATGGAACGTTCGTATCATTTCGAGCGTCATCAGGCGACGGATGTAATATTAATCGTCCGCAATATGCCGAGATTTAAAATACGGCCGGTGAAAAAAGGAGCGAATCAATGAAAAGAGTCGTCACAGGATTCGACGAAAATGGCACTTCGATTTTCATAAGCAAGGACGCACCGCAGGTCACATATGAAAACGTTGGTTTGCGCTGGACGGAGATTTGGAGCAGCTACCCTGACGACACATTACCAATCGATCCGCCGGCGGGCCCAATACGTGAAACAGTTAACGAATCTGTTTTCCCAAGCACCGGAAAATCGATTTTTCGAATTTTGGAGTTCGCTCCGAACATGATAGACCCCTCAACGCTAGGTGATTCAGAACTAGCCGAGCTAAATAACGCATTGCCCGGGCTGGCCAGCCACGTAGAGCCCGACAATCCTGGAATGCACACCACTGATTCAGTGGACTACGGAGTGATACTCTCAGGCAAAATCACTATGGAACTAGACGACGGACAAACAACCGAATTAGAGGCTGGTGATGTTTGGATCCAGAACGGCACCCGCCACGCCTGGCGTGTTGAAGAGAAGTGCACTATGGCGGTAGTGCTCGTGGGCATGGATCGCCGCGGATAAATCAAGATCTGCCCGAGGCCGATGTGAACACGACTACCGCACTACACGAAAAAAGGTTAATCCCTCACATGGTGGTAGACGCCCTTAACAGGTCTGAACACCAGCCATGCCTGTTTCTAGACGGCAAAACAGCCACCTATCAACACGTCAGAGAGAAAGTAAGTCAGTACGCTCAGGCCCTTGAAGCGAAAAATATCGGCATAGGCAGTCGCATAGCGTTGCTTTCAGCGAATTGTCCAGAGGTAGTTTTTATAAACCTTGCTGCTCACGTGGTCGGCTGCTGCGTTACTCCAATGCACCCTAAGGGATCATTAGACGATCACGCTTATGTACTGCAGGATGCCAAGATTCAAACATTAGTGTTTCAGGCTACCAATTACGAGGAGCGAGCAGAGAACCTAGCGAAAATTGTCTCACATCCCATCCAATTTCTATCGATCGGCACCAGTAATACCGGAGAAGACTGCTCCCAGCTAGCCAACACTTTTTCCGCCTGCGATCTCTCCGTGCCTGATATTAAGGGCGATGGAATCAGCAACATCGTCTACACAGGAGGCACTACTGGAACACCTAAGGGAGTGGTACACACCTACGCATCTATGACGTATATGACCATGATGCAAATGGCCGAATGGGAGATTCCATCAGCAGTCCGGTTCATGGTGGTGACGCCTTTGTCCCATGCTGGGTTTACCTGTCTCGTCCCCACTTTGCTCCGCGGCGGCTGTTTGTACGTCCCGTCATCCTTTAGCCCCGACACTTTTTTCGACATGGTATCGCAACACAAAATTACCGCGACCATGCTTGTTCCAGCGATGCTCTATGTGCTTCTAGACCATGAGCGAGCGGCAACTGCCAATATGTCCAGCATGAATACTATCTTCTACGGAGCATCGCCCATCAGTGCTATCCGTTTGCGTGAAGCCATTGAGATGTGGGGCAAGATTTTTTCGCAGTTTTATGGGCAAGTGGAGGCACCGACCTGCTTCGTAAACCTCCGTCGCGAAGATCATGATCTAGAAAGGCCAGGAAGACTGGAATCCTGTGGCCGGCCGTCTCCCTGGGTTCAAACTAAACTGCTAGATGAAGACGGCAACGAGACTCAGATTGGTCATGTTGGAGAGATTTGTGTGAGAGGCCCTCTGCTGATGCAGCATTATCTGAACAAGCCATCTGAAACCGCAGAGGCTTTCACCGGAGACTGGCTGCATACGGGGGATCTCGGTCGATTCGACGAGGAGGGCTTTCTTTATATCGTCGGTCGAAAAAAAGACATGATAGTAACCGGTGGGTTCAACGTGTATCCGCGTGAGATTGAAGACGTTATCTCCACAAACAAACACGTACAACAAGCGGTTGTTTTCGGTGTACCTAATGACCGTTGGGGAGAGGCTGTAACAGCGGTAATCACCCTCCGGCCAGGTGTCAAGGAATTAAGCTCTCTGGCAGATGCGCTGCTCGAGGAAGTAAAAGTTGCCAAGGGCCCAGTTCAGACACCTAAAACTCTTCACTTCGTAGACTCCATCCCGTTAACCCCCGTGGGCAAGCCTGACAAAAGGCGACTCAGCGAGCGGTACGCCACTCAGAGCGACTCAGAAGTGGCTCTTGAAGCCTAAGAAGTGATGAACTTACACCAATTGAGGCGACGCTAATGACGCATCGACTTGCTCGAGAAATCACCCAAGCCGAAATCGATGAATATCGTGATTTGGGCGTCGTGAAACTTGAGTGCGTCCTATCACAGGACTGGATCAATCTGCTGGCAGAAGCACTTGAGGAAGTTTTCTATACAAATCGTGAGGCTGTGCCAGTATTTTATGACTCAACAGAAACAGCAGACAAGTTAGCGGAAGCGGGTATAGCCGTTCTCGGTGATCACCCAGCCGAGGCTCTGGGAAAACGCGGGCGATTTTTAACTATTGTTGGGGGTTGGACCGCCAACGACAAAGTTCGCCGCATTGCACTCGAATCACCACTGGGCTTCATCGCGCACAAACTTTTTGGCTCAAACAAAGTGAATTACTACGACGATCAACTTCTGATCAAAGAACCGTCCACTCGAGAATACACCGCATTTCATACGGATGAGCCTTACTATCACCTTCGAGGAGAGCAGGTTTGCGGCATGTGGGTATCACCGGATACCGTGACGGAAGATTCCGGAGCGATGCAGTATGTAAGCGGCTCTCATCTCTGGGGAAAATCGTTCAAGCCTAACGCTTTCGTCGCACAAAACCCTCTCGATCAACTTGGTCTGGCAGAGCCCGATGAACAGCAGGCTCCACTGCCTGACATTGAAGGCAACCGGGGTGATTACGACATCATCACACACCCTTCCAATCCCGGTGACGTCATAGTGCACCACTCAAACCTTATCCATGGATCAGGGCCAAATTACGTCAGTGACAAGACGAGACGGGCGGCCTCCTTCCGATATACGGGAGATGACGTCACGTATTGGTTTCAAAAGTCGGCACCTCCACAGCCCCATCATAGACATCAGCTCAAAGATGGCGACCCCATCGACTGCGCTCAATTTCCCATCGTCTGGGACAGCAGGTAAGGGGTCAAAACTGCCGATGAACCAGATAGTCATTGCCGGGAATGGAGCAACGATCATTCACACAACAGGACTTTCACAAAAAATCGGATCACGCATATAGCCTTCTACAGGCCCCTAGGGGTGCAGACGGAGCAAGAGGGAAATTTCTAGGTTATGGCAGGACATGCTCACGAAAATAACAAAGGATACTGAACTACTTATGGCGACCGAGGATCCAAAACGGCTCGAGGAGCAGCTTTGCGAGTTATTGCCGATCTACAGAACTATAGGTCTCAAAGTCCAAGCTGTGGGTGATTTGCTCAAAACGCGAGTTCCTTACATCCCCGGTAATACCAACCACCTTGGGACCATGCACGCGGGTGTTACCTGGATGGCGGGAGAAGTCCTCGGTGGTCTGGCTTA
>DORE01000093.1 GCA_003514305.1 Gammaproteobacteria bacterium
ATGATCCCAAAGTTTTGGGCAGAATTGCCCGAGCTTGTCAGGAAGATCGAAACAGAACACCGGGCCAGAGTAATTGTGATTTCTTCGACCGGCCCACACTTCACCTCTGGCATGGACGTGTCCGTGTTTGATAGCAGCGAGACCATTCAATCCGACCTAAATCCCGAGAAGACTGCGCGACTCAGGGGCTTGCGTTTTTATGACAATGTTAGATACCTGCAGGAAACCTTCAGTTGCCTGGAAAGATGCAGGATACCGGTACTAGCCGCTGTTCAGGGCGGCGCTATTGGCGCTGGTGTAGATTTAATCACTGCCTGCGACATGCGTTACATGACTGCAGACGCTTTTCTCACAATCTTTGAAATCAATATTGGTATGACAGCTGATGTCGGCACTTTTCCCCGTATCACACACTTGTTACCAGAAGGGATCGTCAAAGAATTGGCTTACACAGGAAGACGCATGGGCGCTGAAGAGGCCAAAGCACGAGGATTTATCAACGATATCTTCCCAACACAAGACGCTCTGCTGGAATCCGTCATGGCGATTGCCAAACAAATCGCGAGCAAGGCCCCCCTTGCGATTTACGGCAGCAAGCGCATGATCAATTATGCGCGGGATCATAGCACCGAAGACGCGCTGGATTATGTTCGCATTTGGAACGCAAGCATGCTGCAGCAGGAAGAAATACACGAATCTATGCGCGCAGCGAAAGAGCAGCGCGCTGGGGAATACGTTGACCTGCCATCTCCATACAAAAAAATGACGAACTCAATTGATGAGTAGCCAATGCAGCGAAGGCGAATCATCCCTAGACATTTAGCCACACGAAACCTACTCTTTAGTAACGGTCGAGCATACTCGAGGGCGCCAATGACCAAACAACTCATTAAAGCATCAGGTGCTCTTCTCGTTACCTTTGCTCTCATGATATCGGCGGGAGTCACAGCGCAGCCGTCCAAAGTGACTGTTACGCGTTTACTGGACCATCCGTTAATCGGCCCCGACGCCGATTCCAGCATCGGGAAGAATATACAAGGGCCTTCCCTCATCAAGGTTCCGGACTGGCTGCCCAATAAAATGGGCAATTACTATCTTTATTTCGCAGACCATAAAGGTCTTTATATACGTCTCGCCTATGCAGACTCAATCATCGGCCCTTGGCAAATCTATGAGCCTGGAAGTCTACAGATCAGCGATTCCTATTTTACGCAAACACGACCCGCAATCACTAAAGAAGCGCTGGATGAAATGATTGCGGCCCGGCGGGCTTCCGGAGTTCAGGTGTCCCATGACCTGGCCAAAGAGCTGACCGAACCACACATCGCTTCACCAGATGTGCATATTGATGCAGAAAATCAGCGGATCGTCATGTATTTCCATGGTCTCGAAGGACCCGGTTTTCAGCATTCCCGCGTGGCAACTTCAGAAGACGGGATTCATTTCAGTGCTAAAGAAGAAAACATCGGGCGCAGCTATATGCGAGTTTTCCCATGGCAAGGCATGTTCTATGCAATCAGTATGCCGGGACAGTTCTATCGATCAGCTGATGGACTTACTGATTTCGAACAAGGGCCGGTCCTTTTCACATCAAACATGAGACATTCAGCGGTCCTGGTGCGCGGGCAGACCCTCTACGTTTTTTGGACCCGTGTTGGAGATGCGCCCGAGTCAATACTTTTAAGTACAATCGACATCAGTGATGACTGGAACCTTTGGCGGGAATCAGGAGAGCAGATTCTGCTGAGACCCGAGACCGACTGGGAAGGTGCCAACGAGCCCGTTGAACCAAGCGTAAGGAGTACGGCGTACGGACGAGTGAACCAACTTCGTGATCCTGCGCTTTTCTTGGAGCATGGGACAACTTACCTGCTCTATGCTGTTGCTGGAGAGAGTGGCATCGGCTTGGCCCGGGTCGATTTTGAATAATTACAATAAACTGCTAAAAGGATCACGCTCATGCTTAAACCTCTGATCGGTATCACGGTCATTTTGCTTGTCAGTGCAACAATAGCGTTGGCAGGAAGCCAGGGTAGCGTGATGATTGGGCCCTACGCCTTGTTTGCCCTGTGTGCTTCAGTTGGCTTTTTGCTGCACTGGGCCATCTTCATACCATCATACGTTTTTCAGACCGAACACTATTTCGATCTGACCGGCGGCATATCATATTTATCTACAGTGGCCTTGGCTTATGCGGCCCATCCCGCCATGGGCAGCCGCGGTGTCATGCTGTGTTTGATGGTAGCAGTTTGGTCTGCTCGGCTTGGCACGTTTTTGTTTTTACGAGTGAAGCGGGCAGGACAGGATCGTCGATTCACTGAAATAAAAAAACGATTTTTCCGCTACGCGTTTACTTGGACTCTTGGCGGCGCTTGGGTTTTTATTACGATGGCTGCGGCGCTTGCCGCGATCACGTCAGCAAAGCAACCCCCAATGGACGGCCTCGCTTATGTGGGAGCTCTGATCTGGGCAATTGGCTTCGGTGTTGAGATCCTCGCTGACCACCAGAAAACAGTGTTCAGAAAGGATCCTGTGAATGCAGAAAAATTTATTTCTAGCGGGCTCTGGGCCAAATCGCGTCACCCCAACTATTTTGGTGAGATAATGCTGTGGCTGGGCATTGCTGTGATGGCATTTCCTGTACTGAATGGCTGGCAACTTATCACTATGGTTTCGCCTTTTTTCGTAACATTTCTGTTAGTGAAAGTCAGCGGCGTCCGCCTGCTGGAAGAAAATGCACAGGAGCGCTGGGGGACTGACCCAAAGTACAATGCTTATGTTGCGAGCACCCCAGTTCTTGTGCCAAAACTCATGGGCTGATTAGGACTAAAGAACAGATAGTCAATCGGCTATTTTTGCTTTGGTCATAGAATAATTCGGTGCTGATGAGTCCTCGAGTTAGCTCTGCGTTCGTCAATGCACCCTTCATTCGCCAGGCAAACTTCTCTGAAAACGCAAATATCCTCCTATCTTATTGAATTTATGTGTCTTTTGCTAATCTAGAGCTGTATTCGACCGATGCGCCGAGTGAATTAGATACTTAACCCCATAAACTTTGTTTCAAAGTGTTTCAATATTGTGTGAAACGAACTACAATCAAGGGTCAATAAGAGCCTTCTCAAGCCTATCGCTTGCTTATTTCATTAGTGTTGGAGCGCCCTGATCCCCAGATGCATATAGCCAGGGCATCCCACCATTAGCTGTAGAAGGAAACCCACAATTTCAAACTCCAGGAGTAAGAAACGGATGAATTTTCGTAGACACCCAAAGACTCTGCTGGCAGCCGCCATACTGGCAGCTACTGGGGCACCTCAGGTTGCCTTTACGCAAGACAGTGGAGCTGACATCGAAGAAGTAATAGTGACTGGCGCCCGTGGACGGCCTCGCACTGTATCAGACTCACCAGTGCCCGTTGATGTCTTCAGCGCTGACGAGATCCAGGCGATCTCGCACACTGACACAAACAACATACTTCAAACCTTGGTCCCCTCTTTCAACGTCGCCCGTCAGCCAATTTCGGATGGCGCAACCATGATCCGACCCGCTTCTCTGCGCGGACTGCCTACAGACAAGACCCTGGTCTTGGTGAATGGCAAGCGCCGACACAGAGCCGCGCTTGTTCAAATTGGAGGTTCTGGAACACAGGGCCCTGATATGGCAACGGTTCCGGCGTCTGCACTAAAAAACGTTGAAGTCTTGCGTGATGGCGCATCCGCACAGTATGGTTCTGACGCGATAGCTGGTGTTATCAACTTCATCCTGAACGACAACAGCGATGGCGGAAGCCTTACAATTGATACCGGAGAATTCTTCGAAGGTGACGGCGCAATGACTACCGTGCAAGGCAACATCGGCTTGCCTCTCGGTGACAGCGGCTTCGTTAGCATATCGGGTGAATTCAATGAAGCTGACCGGACCAACCGCGGCGAGCAGTACTGCCAATCTTGGTGGTGTGTGGATCCAAACCTGCCCGGCTTTACCTCGATGAGCGCATCGAAGCAAGCCGCAGCTCTGAGCCCGACGTATCAAGCCAATTGGAAAAACGCCAATGCCGCTGGGATCAGTGAAGTGGTTCAGCCTTGGGGACAGCCCCAAACTGAAGCAGTTCGGGTTTTTGTCAATGCTGGCTACCAACTAGACGCCGACACTGAGTTTTACGGTTACGGTAACTACTCCGACTCGAGCACAGACGGTAACTTCTTCTATCGATATCCAGGCAATGGAACGATTGAAGACCTCCGTAGGCCTGACGGCTCAATCTACTCGCCACTCCAGGTATTCCCTGGGGGATTCACGCCACAGTTTAACGGAGACGTACTCGACTTCTCTCTGCTCGGAGGGATGCGCGGCGAGCTCGACAACGGCCTAACTTACGACTTCAGCGGTCGAACTGGTGAGAGCGAGATCCAGTATACGTTGTTCAACACAGTCAACCCATCACTGGGTGACTCAGCTGGAACTGTGCAAACTAGTTTCCGCCCGAGTGATCTGATCAATTCAGAGACTCAATTCCAAGCTGACTTCACTTACGAATTCGATGCGGGGCTCGCAGGCCCAGCACTCTTCGCATTCGGCGCGAGCTACATGGACGAAGAGTATGAGTTGCGTCAAGGTGATCCGGGCTCCTACGTTGCAGGTCCGTATGCGAGACAAGATCCATGGGATCTATGTAACGCCGACGGCACCACAGCCCCCAACGGGCTCAACGCGATAGCGGGCGGGTCAACTCTTGACTGCGCAAACTCCGACGATCCGGTTTATCAAGTGGTCGGTGTAGGTTCAAACGGCTTCCCTGGTAATAACCCTCAGTTCACTAACGTGTTTACACGAAATTCATTCGCGCTATACGGCGAATTGAGTGGTGACGTGACTGATAGCCTTTTCCTGCAGGGTGCGGTGCGTTACGAAAATTATGAGGACTTTGA
>DORE01000196.1:0-2398 GCA_003514305.1 Gammaproteobacteria bacterium
TGTGAAGGTGGGTACTTATGAGGGTGTATTCATTTCGGTGATCACTAGACTAGTTTTAAACGAGTCGGGCCAACTGTTTCTTCTACGGTTGTAAGTTTGCTAAGAAGATCTTTTTAATTTCGCGCAATTGATACTTTAAACTGCCGAGTTTACTCTAGAGACAAACGGAAATTTGATTGCAAAGCGAAGGGTCGGTTGTATCTGGAGGCCACTGGTGCTCTCACCTCAGATCTGTGTAAAGTGAGTTCCTCGCAGATAATTAGTCAAGACTCACTGAATTATCCTGCGAGACGTTTACTTTTAAATCTCCTGATCTTATATGTTGCGCTTGTGGCCACTGTTCAGGTTTTAAGTCTTCCTCTCAGAGCCCTGAGCGCGACTATTGTGTCAAACGGGGTTCTGTCCGCCCTCAATGACAGCTGCTGTTTATATGAATTTATATTTCTTTAGCCGCCAATATTCTTACATATACGAATGATTATCATTTGCGTTAAAGACAATACTTGAGTATGCTATTTTTCACATAAACAAAATTGAAAAAGCACGCAAACCAGAAACCCCGGCTATTCTGGATTGTAATGCAGGCTACGTTGTATCCCGCTTCTTATGGTACCGGATCAAGGCTCTGCTAAGATTCTCATAGCTTCGTTCGAGCTGCTCTCACCATGGCCTATCACCGGCTGCAATCGGGCTGGTTGTTGTCACAAATAAGCGACATGATAGCCGGCAACAGACAGACAATGAAACTAACCTGGCCAAGGTATCTTTTGCGTCTTTATTTAACACAACTATCTCCGAACAGCATGAGCAAAAGCACAAGCGGTAACGACTTGTGGTCTTGCAGCCGCCTATATTAACTAGAAAATGCGGACCACAGGTAGAATGAGAAACGGCGATCAAGAAACCGAAAATCTTTGTCAAATAAGCCGGGCATTGCCTTGTAAAGTGAACCAGGGTCAACTTCTGGATTACAAAAGCAGGAGCCCTGGCATATCTACTCTATTACAAGAAAAAGTTCGTTACGGCCTGGAGCCCGATAACCCCAGACTATTGCAGGAGGTTTTTGGGCTTGTTGAGGAGACGACAGATGGATATGCCAAGAAATCCATAAAGATTTTAAATTGGTCGATCTTTGAATTACTCCTGGAGAGCATTAAAGACAAAAGTGTCCCAAGCAACTGGAGGATGATGTGCCTCGATAACGCTTACCGGCCTTTGCGCAACCTTTACAAAATGGCCGAGACGAACCGAGATCACACCGCGATTAATCTAAGCTGGTACAATTTATCCAGGATAGATTTCCAAATATAAAAATAACAGAGACATTTACGATGCATAAAAGTGAAAGTTCCGCTTATCGGATAGAAAAAGATAGTTTGGGTGAAATTGAAATAGAGAGAAGTGCCATCTATGGAGCGCAGACGCAGAGGGCGGTTGAGAATTTCCCTATCAGTGGTCTTCAGATGCCCTCGGACTTTATCGAGGCGCTAATAACGATTAAATCGATCGCCGCACAAACAAACATGGAACTCAGTTGCATTGATGATCAAGTTGGTAGCGAAATAGTGAGTGCATGCAGAGATCTTGTGAACGACCCTAATTTCATGCGCCATTTTCCCGTCGACGTTTTTCAAACTGGATCGGGGACGAGTTCAAACATGAATGCTAATGAAGTAATTGCGCATCTCGCATCAAAAGACTCAAGTCTAAAGGTTGACCCAAATGACCATGTAAATTTTGGTCAAAGCAGTAATGACGTAATACCGACTGCCATCCATGTTAGTGCTGTTCTGACTATTACAAGGTCTTTTTTGCCAGCTTTCCGCAGTCTAATCAGCACAATAGAAAGAAAAGCAAAAAAACTCAGAGGGCTCTGTAAAACCGGACGAACGCACTTAATGGATGCAATGCCGATACGTATGGATCAGAGCTTGCAAGGGTGGTCGGACCAGCTAAGACAAAACGTCGGCTTGATTGAGCAAAATATGGAGGCTCTTAAAACTCTTGCTATTGGCGGAACAGCCGTGGGTACTGGTGTAAATACCCATACCGATTTTGCGAAGCTGTTTGCCGAAAAGCTGTCCGCTCACACAAGCATTAATTTTACGGCGGCCATCAATCCTTTTCCATTAATGAGTTCGCAAGACTCGGTTGTTGCTATGTCGGGTCAACTCAGAACTATGGCAGTTTGTCTTATGAAAATCTCTAATGATCTTCGGTGGATGAATTCGGGGCCTCTAGCGGGAATAGGAGAAATTACCCTCAAACCCCTACAACCCGGTTCCTCTATCATGCCGGGCAAGGTGAATCCTGTCATACCTGAAGCGACCGCGATGGTGGCGGCACAAGTTATCGGAAATGACAGCACTATAACGGTGGCTGGCCAATCTGGGAATTT
>DORE01000196.1:2660-15306 GCA_003514305.1 Gammaproteobacteria bacterium
CACAGAGATTGACCGCGATGAGCTCTTAAAAATTCTGGACCCGAGTGAACTTACACGAGGAGGGCTGTAGGGACACAGGTTTTCAGCCCACGCAAAAGACCCATGTCAATTGGAATCATGTATGAATAGATTAGGATTCTTTATAAGTTCTTTAGCATTCCCCTTAACGTCTGTGGCTCAACTTGCGTCATTACAGTGTNNAACAGTGCAGTGCTTCTGGCTGAAAAGGCTATTCAAGATTTTACCGTTAATGAGGAGAACTTGAATAAAACTTTGAGTTTTAATCCAATTCTCGTTACCGCCCTTAATCCCATCATCGGCTATGCGCGCGCGGCAAAAATAGCCAAAAGGGCATATCACGAACGACGTCCAATAATTGATGTTGCTGTTGAAGACACAGAGATTGACCGCGATGAGCTGTTAAAAATTCTGGACCCGAGTGAGCTTACAAGAGGCGGGCTGTAGGGGCACGGGTTCTCAGGCCACACAAAAGACCCATGTCAATTGGTATCACGTATGCATAGATTAGGATTCTTCATAGGTCTTGCAGCATTCCCCTTAACGTCTGTAGCTCAACTTGCGTCATTACAGTGTTCGATGATTACAGACTCTCAAAGTTCAGGGAGTAAAATTGAAGTTGAATTTGTGAAAAATATGGTAGTTTCAGAGAAGGACGGCTATTTGAATGGCTTGATCCAATCTGCCTTAAGCAATGACTTGGACTCTCCAGTATCGCATCTGATAACTAGTCTGGATAATGAAATATTCTTTGACATGATATTAGAAAAATGCCGTGAGAATTTTTCAGAGCAATTATCCGATAAAGTTTTAAGCCTCGTAATGTTTGAATTAGTTGAGGAATTGAATGGCAAGTGAGTCAAAGCGGGAAAATGGAATCAGGTCCTGTGTTTCTGGATAAACCAAGAGTATGAAAATTTGGTGAAGGCGCCATCCCAAAAGGGTAGATTGATTGCGTTAAGACTCCGTATGTAAAGCTTTTACAATTCATAGAATTGGAGCTTTGAGGTATTAGAGATACTCTGAGCTCCTTTCAAAAAGGGTAAAACTTGCGTGGGCTGAGATGGTTTTTAACTTTTCCGATGTCTTGAGTAAATTGGCTGGTTCAACTTGCCGAATTCGTTGATCACAAAATTTGAACGGCTATGACGGTGAGGTATGATTAAAAAAGAGCCTTTCGCTTGTTGCCAGTTTCCTGCGGTTGATGCAAAGAGCTATGAAAAAACTGAGCGCCGCTATATCGTGTAATGGCTTCTGGGCTATTCTATAAATTCTCGGAATCTTCACTGAGCTTACTAGCGCAAAATAGGCGATCTCTTAATTCGAGTATAGTTTCGATGGTTTGTGGTTGAGTTAAGTTTTTTCGAAGGAGTTATTTTTAGTTATTGATGCATACGTAAATGTAGTCTCACAAAAACCTATATTAAGTTGGAGTAAAGCAGTGAAAATTAGTCTAAGTTTAAAAGATTCACATCTCTGGACATTGGATGCGTTAAAAGAAAAGAACGCGGTGTCTTCAAACGAAGAAGTTGTTCGGCGATGCGTCAGCTCTGTTCTGAAATCCGAAGACAGAGATTCAGTTTTTGGTACCGTAAGAGAACAATGCGGTGAAGGTTGTTTTTCGGCAGAACCGCACTTTGAGGTTGACATAGATACGCCTGACTTTGAGGAGCTGCAAAAAGCATATTCGGCTTATGGGTTTCAAGGTTATAATTCGATTGATGAAGAAATAAGTAAGACAATAAGATGCATCATTAAATATATCGAAGCCAATAACGATTTTAGATTAATGTAACTTTGATGCTCGCTTGTCTTAGATGATAGAAAATCACCATGTGTTTCAAAAGCAAAAGCCTGTCAGGACCGACGTCGCATAATTACTTTTCGCAGCGGTTGCGGCTTAACTATGTAGATTGGGGTAATGCCGACGCACCACCGATGGTTTTAATACATGGAGGTCTTGATCATTGTAGAAGTTGGGATTGGGTTGCTGAGAGGTTTAAAAAAGACTACCACATTATTGCTCCCGACTTGCGGGGGCATGGCGATAGCGATTGGATGATTGGTGGCGCCTACAATCAGTTGGACTATCTTTATGATATCGCGCAGCTCTTACACCAGAAAGATTTGGGGCCTGTGTCTATAATTGGGCACTCTATGGGCGGGGCTATTTCACTCATGTACGCAGCAATTTATCCCCAAGCGGTGGAAAAACTTGTCGTTATTGAGGGCTTAGGACTATCACCTAACAGCGAGGCGCGTCGTGCCAAGAAGCCTAGTAGTAATCGGATCCGTAAATGGATTACAGACTTACGTAATTCCTCCGGACGCTCGGCTCGGCGATATTCCTCGCTGAGCGAGGCCATGCTGCGCATGCGCGATAAGAATCCGCATCTCAGCGAAGAGCAAGCCCGGCATTTGACGATATACGGAAGTAACCAAAACGAAGATGGATCTTTTACTTGGAAGTTTGATAATTACGTAAGATTCTTTGAATTCACTGGCAGACCCGCAAATGAGACATGGAAGCTTTGGGGCGACATCGTGTGCCCTACACTACTTGTGTATGGCACTGAGTCATGGGCGTCTGATCCGATATCAGATGGTCGAACCTCCCATTTCAATTGTCCACTGGAGGTCGAGGTATTCGAAAACGCTGGTCATTGGGTGCATCATGATCAATTGGAGGGTTTCGTGAAACGAGCTGACTCTTTTCTCATCTCCGAAGTGACTAAGGATCAAAGCGGGAAATTCGATAACTAATCTTCTGGTGAGGGGCAGGAGAGCAGAACGTAGCTTATCGATCTATTTTGGGCCAGCCTGGCTGGACTTGGCCCTATGACCCACGGACAATGCGTCCCTCGCAGACAATCAACCACAATTCATCCTGCTTGAGACTGCAGATTGAGCAATTATGGGTGACGAGATATTCACTAATTTCCACAACAACACCGGCGCGTGAGTTACAGGACCAGTATATCTATCGGTACTTTTGTGAAAAGAGCCGCGTCGCGATACCCTCTAGCACAACAAAAGCGCTAGTAAGAATAGACAGACACGCCTTCCGCTACGAGCTTATAGGCCGAGTCTGCAATATCGGTATTGATAATCTCGCTAGTCAATAAACCATGCACCACATGAGCGTCATAAAAATTACCAAGCGTGAAACCGCGCTGATAGCTAACATGAATAATTTGGTTTGGTGGTGGCGGCGGAAGATGAATGCAGGCCCCAAAGAAGGGAACTAGAAAAAACTCGGTGATTTTGCGCTCTTCATTATAAGCCGTGGGCACAATAAAACCTGGAATCATTATTCTTTTGTTAACTAGATCGGTATTAACGTTATACGATTGTAGAGCTTTTTTGTAGGCGAAAGCTTCCGGATTACCGTCGAGCTGTTCCTGCCAGCCGTAGATATCATGGGTCAACTCCGGGGGATTAATTATGGCTTCCAGGTCTGATTGATTGAGTAATTCGGCCCATTCCACCGGAAGCACCGAAGTCTCGCTGTAGACTCCGTGTGAAAGCGCAATCAGGACGGATGCTAGCAGTCTGCGAATCATTGGAATCTGCCCTCGCGAGTGGGATAACTTTTGGAAGTATGCATCTTCGTTATTGTACACTAGAACCATGTTGATCATTAATGCACAGAACATAGGCTATACTTGGCCGAAATCAGACACTCCGGCACTGGACATCGCTGGATTCCAAATAGAGCATGGACGGGCTTTATTTTTGCGCGGAGCGTCTGGAAGCGGCAAATCAACCTTGCTTGGACTGCTAGCGGGCACACTGATCGTGCAGTCAGGTTCGCTGCAAATTCTTGACACCGAACTTGCCTCACTCAGCCCGCGCAATCGAGATCGCTTTCGAGCCAACCACATCGGCATCGTTTTTCAGAAGTTCAATCTGATCCCTTTTCTTACAGTGGAGGGCAACCTGCGACTGGCAGCGCGGTTTTCTGAGAAACCTCCACGAAAGATAAGAGAAAAGTCCGAACACTTGCTGGCAGCGCTCAATCTAGATTCGGCAATTTTGCAGCGGCGCGCTGATCGCCTCAGCGTCGGCCAGCAGCAGCGAGTTGCCATAGCTCGTGCTTTGATCAATGATCCTGAGCTTTTGCTGGCAGACGAACCTACCTCGGCTTTGGATACCGATACACGCGATACCTTTATGAGTCTATTGATGTCGATACGAGATGTCAGCAATTGTACAATGATTTTCGCGAGTCATGACCGTTCCTTAGCGAAATACTTCGATATTGAAATAGAGCTATCTAAACTCAACAGGGCGCAAGCTGAGGAGGCGAGCCTTGTTTGAGGTTGCGTGGAGCAGTCTTTGGAGCAGACGAGGTAGCGTTCTATTGACCGCTGCTTCTCTCACCATAAGCATGATTATAGTAATCGGAGTCGAGCATGTCAGGGCACAAGCTGAAAGTAGCTTCGTCCGCACCGTATCTGAGGTCGATTTGTTGGTCGGCGCGCGCACCAGCCAAATCAATCTCCTGCTCTATTCTGTATTCAGAATCGGAAATGCTACCAACAACATTAGATGGCAAAGCTATGAAGACATCTCCGCTCGCCCAGATGTGAGTTGGAGCATTCCACTCTCTCTTGGTGATTCCCATCGGAGCTATCGAGTATTGGGCACTAATTCGCAGTACTTCGAATATTTTCGCTACGGCGACGCAGAGGAGTTGCGGTTCGCTGAAGGGGAACCGTTCTCTCATGTGCTGCATGCTGTACTTGGTAGTGAAGTAGCAAATTCGCTTGGCTATGATCTAAGGCAAGAGATAGTGCTCTCGCATGGTATTGGTAACACGAGCTTTGTAAATCATGAGAACCTGCCGTTCATTGTATCAGGTATCTTAGCGCCCACCGGCACGCCGGTGGACAGAACCATCCATGTAAGCCTTCAAGGAATCGAAGCGATTCATCTTGGTTGGCAGAACGGTGTTCAGGTCGCCGCCCTTGGTCTTGAGCGTGAAGATCCCCGTTTAGCAGAGCTGCAACCCAACCAGATCACGGCTATGTTAGTGGGCCTCGAAACACCGATGGCCGTCTTTGGTCTGCAACGCGCGATCAACAACTATCCTCTTGAGCCACTCACTGCTATTCTGCCTGCGGTTGCACTGGGCGAACTGTGGCAAATCATTGGAACGCTTGAAGGCCTGTTGAGTATAATTTCCATTCTGGTGCTGACCGCTTCATTGTTGGGCCTGAGTACTATGCTGTTGTCTTCCTTGCGGGAAAGAAGCCGCGAGCTTGCATTATATCGGGCTGTCGGTGCCCGACCTTTCTTCATTCTTTGGATCATCGAACTTGAAGCTTTGAGCTTGACTGTAATCTCAATAGGCATGAGCTATCTGATAGTCGCTGTTGGATTCGCAATTACTCAATCCTGGTTGAGTGAAAACTTTGCCCTTGTGATTGAGGTTTGGCCGTCTACCCCGAGGATCTGGCTTTACATGGGGGGTGCGATAGTTGCTTCCGCCGTGATATCGCTGATACCGGCAAGTGTTGCATACTCTCGATCCCTTGGTCATGTCTTGTGATCTACGTAATGGAGCTCAAGTATTTGTTCAATTACGAAGATGACTTATGATTCGCAGCGAGCGGTGACTTCCCACAGATCGGTGAAAACCTTTATAGCGCCGACGATTTGTTGTTGAGATCGCTGCTAACGTGGCGATGGGAATTTAGTGCATCCCGAAGCATTCTCACAGTTCTACAGCGAGTAATGAGGTTTGTGTATGATTAGAAGAGTTCAAAAGTCGTTTGCTAGTACAGGGTCGCTTACGCCCAAAACACCAACCAGGGTTAGTATATTGATCAACACCGCCTGGGGGCCCAGATGCGAATCAACTGGTTTGAACCATTCGGCTGGTGAGTGAGCACCGCCACCATCACCTCCCCCGGAAATTGTAATCGCCGGAATACCGAGAGCCATAGGCACATTGGAGTCGGTGCTGGAGATTGTTATCCCACCGATGTCGACATCGAGCTTAGCGTAGGCCCCGGCCGCGACCTGCACTATGGGGCTTTCGGGGGAAGTGCTACCGACTGGCCTGTCACCAATTAGCTCAAATTCAACGCTAATGGCGTCGCTTCCCCACCGCGAATTTTCCTCTAAGACAGCGGTGAGGGCAGCTTGCTTTGCCTGCTGCTCAAAAATAGCGAGTGATCCGCTGTTATTGGAGCGCATGTCGATGGCGAATTTGGCGTCCGCGGCGATTGAATTCACCGAGGTGCCGCCGGTCACAGTTCCCACTGTAAATGTAGTTCTAGGGAATTGTGGCGTCTGCAATTCTGCTATGTATGCAATGGCTCTGCCCATGGCATGAATTGCGGAGGGCAGGCCGAAGGCTCCGAAGGAGTGTCCGCCGGGCCCTGAGAAAATAAATTCGAACCGGCGACTGCCTGTACCACCAGCGGTTATACGGCTTAGGCGCACGCCATCAACCGAGATAAATCCGTCTACGCCTTCGAGGTCGCGAAACAGGGCCTTAACTCCGCGCAGGTCGCCTCGGCCTTCTTCACCAACATTGCCGCTAAAGATGATGTCGCCGACCGTTGCGATTTCGAAATGGTTCATCACATCGATTACTGATAGCAATACAGCTAAGCCTCGAGTGTCATCACCGATTCCGGGTGCATAGTAGCGGCCTCCACGCAGCTCAACAGTTGTGTCAACTGATTCTGGGAAAACTGTGTCAAGGTGAGCAGCAATTAAAAGGGTTGGACCTTCGCCGGATCCTCGCCGGTAGCCCACTACATTGCCCTCACCGTCGATGTAAGCATTAGAAAGCCCTAAATCCAAGAACCGTTTCAGATAGTCATTTGCACGACGCTTCTCCTGGAAAGGCGGCGCTGCAATTTCCGTTATCGCCAACTGTTCCTCAATTGTGAGGGGCTCTCGTTCCCGAATTCGTTGCAGGGCAGCCTGCACAATGGGATCTGCCAACACGGCACGCAGCTGCTGAGCGATGGGCTTGTCTACTGGCACCAACGGCTTGAGCTCCTGTGCGGAGGTCCACAAGGTTGGCTGCAGGAAAATGCTTAGACAAAATGCTAGGTTTTTCATAGTTGAGAAAATATAGAACTAGAAAAGAAAACAGTTTGGTAAGATATTTTCTTTACTAGACAACGAATATGAGCTCCTGCGATTAATCATGCTCGAAAAAGTAAACGTATAGCCAGTTCAGGCCTCGTTTTGAATTTCTTGTGCGATACGTTGTACGTCGTCGAGTACACGCAACAGATTGCTAGACCACATCATCTCGATCTCTTCTTCGGTGTAACCGCGGCGAACAAGTTCTGCGGTTACATTAAAGGTTTCGGAAGCATTATCCCAACCTGTAAGTCCGCCCCCACCATCGAAGTCTGAACTGATACCTACGTGTTCGATGCCTATCAGGTCTACAATGTAATCAATGTGATCCACAAAGTCAGAGACCGTCGCGGGTGGTGCGTCGGCAAAATCGCCGCCGGATGCCCAATGAGCTCGACGTAATTCACTGACGTAAGAGCCAAATGCCACAGTCTGGATAACGCCGCCATTGTCTTTTAAGGCAAATAGCATTTCATCGTCGAGGTTCCGAGAGTGGTCCGTCAGCGCTCGCGCAGAAGAATGAGAGGCTATGACGGGTGCGCGGCTCAACGCAAGGGTCTGTAAAATTGAATTTCTGGAGGGGTGGGAAATATCTATCATGATACCAAGGCGGTTCATCTCCTTAATCGCAAATCTGCCCATTTCGCTCAGGCCGTCATGCCAGTAGACGCCATCGACCTCCCCAGTGTGGGAATCAGAGAACTGGTTGTGGCCATTGTGAGCGAGAGACATATATCGGCCGCCCATGTTGTAGAATTTTTCTATATTGGAAAGATCTGGACCCACTGGATAGGCATTCTCAATGCCGATCATAGCTACTTTCTTGCCAGAGGCGATTATTCTTCTAGCATCATTCGAGTCGTAGGCCAATTCGATTTGGTCTGGTGCAATCTCTTCAGTAAGTCTGTGAATCGCCTCGAACTTGTCGATTGCGTTATCATATGCGGCTCGATAGCCTTCTGGCCCCAATTCGCCCTGAGCGGTATAGACAATGAAAAAGGCCACATCTAAACCTCCAACATCCATCTTTGGCAGATTTACCTGGGTATCTATATCTTGGGTGTAGTTGCTCTCAATAGTGAAGTTACTGGTGTTTATGTCGACGTGAGTGTCCAGTGCAATCACGCGCTCATGAATGGCTCGCGCAATATCGGTAATTTGTCCCTCGTTGGGAGGCAATACTTGTTCGGTAGACTCGCTGCAACTTAGCATCAGCAAATAGATTAACGAAAGCAGCGAGAATCTGCCTAATTTTAACATTCTATGTGCGGCTCCGAATTTGCTATTGGACAAACCAGTCAAAACGCAAAGCTTGGCTCGGTTTGACCATTGTCCTCATTGAGAAAGTAGTGCCTTTGCCCTGATTTGATTCAGCTCCAAATTGCTTTCAATCGATGGCATTTATCAAGGTTGCGACCCTAGTGTTCGAACCAGGGTCGGGGCACAACATGATCAGGATCCGCATCGTTCCTCAGGAGCATTTTCTGTGGCCGGCCGGCCTGATTGTCAGTGCCATATAGGTTTCCTTCCTCGTCGGCTGACAGAGAATGCATCTCGATCCACATATGTGGGCCTTCTATCGGCAAGTTCCAGACGTAATCCTGGGTACCATCGAGATTATATTTCACGATCTTTGGTGGACGGATATCGGTTACCCATGCGGCGTCGTCGCCAAGCGTTATATCAAGGGGAAGATCGAGTCCGGTCCAGGTTGTATCGTATTCGTAATTTGGATAGTCAGCTGAATCCAGTGCAGCAATCTGACGAAAGACTTTCACATCTCTCTTGTCACGATCTAGGGCATACAGTTTTTGTTCCGGCCCCATTGCGAGCGAGTGAACCGATGCAAACTGATGAAAGCCGTCACCACCTTCGCCGAATTCCGAATGATAGGAGCCGTCGGCATTACGCACGACTATGCGATTGTTGCCGCCGAGGCCGTCGCCTACAAGGAACATACCGTTAGGGAGAAAGGCGACGTCCTGCGGCAGTCGATAATGAGTTTCGTCTTTACCTGGAATGCCTTTCTCACCCAGGGTCATCTCTAGACGGCCCCCATCATTGGAGAACACGTATATTATGTGATTAGTCTCATCTACTAGCCACAATCGATTCTGTGGGTCGTAGGGGCTCATTCGTAGCCGGTGGGGGCCAGGTCCGTTGGTCCCTTTGAAAAGGTGATCCCACTGATTCCAGATTTCTAGCACTTCACCTTCGCTGTTAGCAACATATATGACGTTCTGCCAAACTCGGCCACGGCCTTGAAGGACATTCCAGCCCAATGAAGCGGGAAAGCCTGCGTAGCTTTGCGGGATCGGATTAGGCAAGCGGGTTTCACCACGCTGAAGGAAGAATATGCGACCTTTGTTTTGCACATAGACTCCCGATGTGCCGCCGAATGTCATTCCTTCTTCCGCAAAGGTCTGCATCCAGCTATCGGTGACATAATTGTAAGGGCTTGGGCCAACGATGTCAGAATTTTGAGCAGATGTTGAGAATGCAATGATGGTGGGCACGGCGCTCAGTGCCATCTTGATCACAAATGATTTCATGGGTGTTTCCTTTACAGGTATATTGTGTACACGGTAAACCACTACTTTAGCCTAGATAAACTATCATTTTGCTAACGCTAACTAAAGCTGTTTGATGCGGGTGTCTTTTGCCAAGACTTGTTCTTCAAAATTGACTGACTCGTCGTATGGAAAAATATAAGACAGAAAAAACAATAAGTTATGTGATATTCAGCGATGCTGATAGCCTCCCCAAAGTCCATAGTTGAGTATTGAACGATACCCCGCCAAATATGTGGGGTATACTACCCCCCAACCTCTGATTTTAGGAAATAACAGCTCATGTTCGCCAAATTACTCAAAAAGACGCTAATCGTTGTTCTTGGAATGGGTGCATTCGGGGGTACGGTTTTCAGCCAAGATCTGCAGATCAAATTCAAGCCCAAGAATCCAGAGGAGATCATGGCTCTCCAGTGGGAAGACCTGATGAGCCAAGCTGATCTTGCTGCGATCTTAGATGCTCCGCCGGTTTCCCATGATGGTTACGGTTGGGACGACAAGTTTAGTCCCAGCAGTCCAGTAGAAAATGCTTTTCAGAGGGCAATGCAGTCCTTCGACGTGAACCCTGAGCTTCTCGGCAAGCGTATCCTGTTGCCCGGGTTTATAGTACCTATTACCTTCAATGAAGAACGCGAGGTGACTGAATTTTTTCTAGTGCCTTTTTTCGGAGCTTGTATTCATGTCCCTCCGCCTCCGCCTAACCAGATCGTTCATGTTACCTACGACTCAGGTTTTAAATTGGAAAGCATGTATGACGCTTATTACATCTTAGGAGAGCTCTCTAGCCAAGTTGTTCGACATGAGCTGGCCGACTCTGCCTACAGCCTGAACGCCGAGCATTTAGAGTTGTACGACTACTAAGATTCAAATTTATCTAAAGCTGTTTTTCCCTGATTTTACCGTCCTAATCAAGTCCAACAATCTTTATGGTCATGCGTTGGGCCGGAGGTTTTGAATTTTGAATGCCGCTATAAATCTCCTACCTAAATACAGCCAATTTAAGCTTGCGACCCTTTCACGAAGATTCATATATCAGGTATGTCCCAGGCGCCTTTCTATGGAGTGGACGCCGCCGATGGAGTAATGGTCCTACTCAACTTCAAACATGGCGCTCTGGGCCTCCAAAAAACGCTAGCCTTGTAGACCTTAGATGTCGCAACGTCATATCGCTTCGAAGATTGCGCGCAGCACGCCGTATGCTCGGACAGCAATGCATTTGGCTTGAATCAGTCCGAATTTGTTTGCGCAGAATAGCTTAATCTAACCGAAGTCTTCCTTGATACGCTTCATATGATTTTCCTTGTATCTAGATATCGTGGCATCGGAAAAGGCATCTTTCTATCCATAGAATTGGTTAGTCAAGTATAAGTACAGGACTCTCTCTGTTTAATTTTGCATAACCCTGCTTTTGATCGGCTATCCATTGCACTGTCAATGTTTCGATTCCACTGTAGTGATCGAAGGCAAGTATTTGGAGTGCTGTAGGAGGAGCTGTCTGGCAGTTGTAAAGATACTGCACGCGAAAATCGCTGTGCGCATCAGAATCATGCTCGCTGTCGTGTTCATGTTCTTCATCGTGCCCGTGCTCATTAAATATGGGGGCTTCGAAGGTCTGGACCGAGATCTGGCATGTTGCTGAAATGTCTCCGATAAGCCAGCCGCTTTGCTGCAGCTGTGTGATGGCATCTTTGAGTACGGTGGATTCTTCCTCAGTAACAGGTGGGTGCTCAAATCCAAGCAGATTAACGGCCGGGCTGACGAATTCGATTTGTAGCTGTCGCTCTATCAGAACTACGTTTAGATCGGCATTTCCATGGACGTGGCTTGCTGTGTTCTGAGCAAGAGTATTCGCGCTTGCTGCGACAAAAAGCAGCGCAAAAACAAAGACTATCTTTTTGCTAGTAGAGCGCATAAGTTAATGCCTCCGATAATAAAAATTTGATATTGATACTTGCTACCACAAAAAGGGAGGACCATGACCTGTCAGTGTAAACTCTCCCGTCCGAAACACGCATATGCTCAATTCTCTTTGGATTTCTGCCTGTGCACAAGGCCTTCTGGTGTTTTACAACCCGCGCTGATTACGGGTTCGAACGCAACTGGCTATTAACAAACGTGTTTTTACAGCGGAAACATCTAATTGGATTGCTTCAAAAAAAGGCAAAGGATCCGACCAATGAAACGAGTACGACTGCTGAGGAGGCGAGGAGTACTGATAATGTTAATATTGTTTCCATAGATCGCCGGTTTTATGAAAAAAAAGAACGTTAGAGTATTACAATGATTCTTTGATAGTCTATTCTTTCATAAACGCCTACGCTCTGCGAACGGCGCAGGATAGTAAGAATGGAAGCGGAAGCTCTTGAGTGCTTGGTGAATTTTTGGGCTTTTGCAAAGTTATGTGAGTGAAAGTGGCGTAACGGCTTGACATGAAACTGCGATTTTCTGCACGTAGTATCGTTTTACTCCTAATCTAATACAAAAATAATACCCAAGGAGTTTGTGTAATGAATGGATTGTCCCGATTGGTTTCTATCTTACTTGCCAGTTCCTTATGCTCCGCAGTCGTTGCTCAGAATGGGGCTCCTTTAGGCATGCCCCCTTGGCAACAGGCATCATTATGGCCAGATCGCATAATTCAGAATCTGAGCCCGGATCCTACCCGTGAGATCTCAATAAACTGGCGCACAGACAGCAACGTGCTCTCAACAATTGCCCAAATCGCTCTCGCCACTGCGGATGCAAGATTCGATGCCCAGGCAGAAACAGTGACAGCCAGCACAGAGCCTTTGTATCTTAATACTGCGATGGTGGATGGCGTGGCGATGTCAGCGCCAGATAACTTCGGACTTGGCGTCGTCCACTATCATTCTGCGGTGTTTAATGGTCTTGAGCCAGACACTCTTTACGCCTATCGCGTACAGGGAGCTGAAGGGGCATGGAGCGAA
>DORE01000198.1 GCA_003514305.1 Gammaproteobacteria bacterium
AAGTGGCAGATAAAAAGGACGACACCATGGCCGAACAAGAGCAAGCACTGGAGATTGAAAATCAGGATGATATTGCCCTGGTAAAACGCATGCAGGATGGCCGCGATCAGATCGTCGCTGAAATAAAAAAAGTTATAGTAGGTCAGGAAGAGATCATCGACGAGTTGCTTATAGCCTTGTTTGCAGGAGGCCATGTGCTGGTCACAGGGGTGCCGGGGCTGGCTAAAACGTTGCTTATCAAGACAGTGGCAGACATTCTTCAGGTCGACTTCAGCCGCATTCAGTTTACCCCGGATCTAATGCCTGCCGATGTCGTTGGTTCTGAGGTTGTGGAAGAGTCCGACGGTCGTCGCCAGCTCAAGTTTGTGAAAGGACCGATCTTCACTAATATTCTATTGGCTGATGAAATCAATAGGACACCGCCAAAGACTCAGTCGGCATTGCTTGAAGCGATGGAGGAACGTCAGGTCACTGCGGCAGGCGTGACCCATCCCATGTCGAAACCGTTTTTCGTGCTCGCCACCCAGAACCCAATTGAACTTGAAGGAACTTACCCGTTGCCCGAAGCCCAACTTGACCGATTCATGTTTAAGATCGAGCTGGGTTACCTATCGGAAGAAGACGAGGTGGCTGTCGTCAGTCGAACTACTCAGCAACACGATCGCGCGCTTTCACATCCCCTCAGTGGTGAAGATATTCTTGATTTTCAGCGCATCGCTCGTCAGGTGCCTGCCGCTGAAGCAGTGATCAAGTATGCGGTGCGTCTGACACATGCATCCCGGCCACAAAGTGAGTCTGCACCAGAGTTTGTCAAGGATTGGGTTAGCTGGGGTGCTGGCATTCGAGCTTCACAGAATCTGATTCTGGCAGGTAAGGTTCGCGCGCTACTACTGGGTCGCTATAACGTTTCTTTCAGTGATGTGAGAGCCCTGGCGCTTTCCGTTTTCAGACACCGTATTTTGCTGAATTTTCATGCTGAGGCGGAGCGGGTAACGACGGATGAGGTCACCAGACGGTTGCTTGAAGCAGTTCCTGCGCCGAGCTCAGAAATTTGAATCGACTCGCATAAACCTATCTCATCGGAAGCAACATGGCAGAGACAATCAACTTTCTAGATCCTAATGTGCTGTCGGGACTCGATAATCTTGAATTACGGGCCAGGGTTGTCGTAGAGGGCTTTCTATCTGGGCTCCACAAGAGCCCAAACCGAGGATTCAGCGTAGAGTTTAACGATTACCGTCATTATCAACGCGGCGACGACATGCGCCACGTAGACTGGAAGCTCTACGCCAGAAGCGATAAGTTTTACATCAAGCAATACGAAGACGAAACCAACGTTCGATGCGTGATCCTGCTCGATACCAGTGCATCGATGGCCTATAGCTCTGGCGGAATGAGCAAACTAAGCTATGGTGTGACCCTGGCTTCTGCTCTGTCCTATTTTATTATGAAACAGCGGGATGCCGTTGGTCTGATCACGTTTGATGACGAAGTCAGAGAGTACATTCCTGCTAAAACTAGACAGCCACACCTGCTACGAATTCTGCGTACACTGTCGCAGGTAAAATCAGGCAAGAAAACAGACACAGTTAAACCGCTGACTGACCTTGCAGCTTCACTCCATAAGAAGAGTATTGTGATACTAATTACAGATATGCTGGATGATGAAAAACAGGTGATTAACACCTTGCGAAATATTCGAGGGATGGGTAACGACGTCATTACTTTCCAGGTGATGGATGATGCTGAGCTAAAGTTCCCATTCCAGGAAGCATCTGAATTTATTGATATGGAAGAAGACGAGTCCTACACCACGTCACCGGCTGCGATTCGGCAGACTTATCTGGATAACCTTAATGAATTTCTTTCTTATTGTCGTAAGAAGTGTCAAAGCAATGGCGTAGATTATTGTTTGTTGAATACCGCTGAGCCGTTGGACGAAGCGTTATCTTCATACATGTCAAAGCGCGCTAAAAGCTTCTAGGATAGTTAGCGGAATATGGTTTTTCTTACACCAATCATCTTATTTGGTTTGCTAGCAGCTCTCATCCCAATTGCGATTCATCTCATTCGCCGAGAAAAGCCGCCTAAAGTTGCGTTCAGCACCATACGTTTTTTGAAAAAAACCTCCAAAAAACTGGTGCTCTTCCAGAATCTCCAGCAGCTGACTCTGCTTTTGCTACGAGTCGCTGCCATCGTACTGCTGGTCATCGCATTCGCCAGGCCACTTTTCAACCAGTCTGTTGCACGCTTGCTCGATGCAGACCCTCAGTCGGCGGTCATTTTGCTGGACATGTCGATGAGTATGCGCTGGCGGGAAAATTTTGAACAGGCGAAAACTGAGGCGTTTGCGGTTCTGGATAGATTATCCGGTGGTGACGAAGTAGGCCTGGTTGCATTTGCGAGCGCACCGGAAGTGGTGAGGGAATTAGACACAGAGGGGGGGCGCATGAGAGAGCTCATTGAAGGACTTGATGAGCCCGGATATGGCAGCACGCAATATTTTCCGAATCTGCGCCTGGCAGACCAAATGCTTGAGGGCTCACGCTATGAAAACAGAGCGATATATCTGATTTCTGACTTTCAAGAAGTAGGTATGCGAGGGCAGATGGAGTCGTGGAAATTGGCTCCCGGAGTTGCGCTATACCTAATTGATGTAGGATCGGCTGACAGCGAAAACCTCGTGCTCACTGATGTTAGGTCTCCCGAGCAACTGCTTGAGGACTCTGCTGGACAAGAAATTTTGGCAAGAGTTCGCTCTACCGGTTCGCGGTACCTTGAGCGTGGAGAGGTCAGTCTGAGCCTAAACGGACAAATTGTCGATCGCAAATCGGTCGACCTTTCTGATCGCTCAGAGCAGGTTGTGACCTTTCCAGTAGATTTTGATGCTGAGGGTGACTATGCCGGTGAAATTCGACTAACCGGAGATGAATTTCCAGATGATAATTCCTACTACTTCACCGTTGACGTCCTTCCTAAGATTAATGTTTTGCTGGTCAACGGCGAAGCGTCTGAAAATTGGTTTGATGATGAGGGGCACTGGTTTGGACTGGCAGTAAGCAGCACTGAATCTTCTCCGTTTTCGCTTAAGACTGTAGGTCCTGCGGAGCTCAGTGGGGCAGCGTTACGTCAAAGCGATGTTTTGGTCATGCTCAATGTTGGTGAACTCAGCAGATCCCAGTCATCCGCATTGAGTGAATATGTCGTCAACGGTGGCAGCCTGCTGATTGCGCCAGGTGACAGGGTTAAAGAAGCGGCATTCAACCA
The DNA here is from genome assembly GCA_003514305.1 of Gammaproteobacteria bacterium. GTDB lineage: Bacteria > Pseudomonadota > Gammaproteobacteria > Pseudomonadales > Pseudohongiellaceae > UBA9145. Next base: position 3,268 of record DORE01000198.1, read on the forward strand.
GCGCCTGGGAGAGATCAGCCCGGCAAGACTCGAGCAAGTAGGCTTGCTTGATCGCGATGACTACTTGGTTATTGCAGACTATGATCGCCGTCATCCAATTATGCGTCCTTTGGGCAGCGACTGGTCGGCACGCTTTCAAGGGCATTGGCGCTTAACGCCTCGCGAAGATGCCAATGTGCTGATGCAGTTCGATACCACTGAAGCGGCTTTGTTAGAAAGGGACGTGGGCAAAGGCAAGGTTTTACTGTTTGCCTCTAGCTTCGATCTTGAGTGGAATAATTTGGCCCTACAAGGCCAGTTTCTACCCTTTGTTCATGAAACACTGCGCTACCTGGCACGGTCGGAGGTTATCCGAAGCGCCTATGAGATCGGAGACAACATCAATCTTGATCAGTTTATGTCGGACGCTGAAGTTTCTGTTCAGGATTCTGACGGACGCTCTGTGCTGTTGGAAACAATTAACTTACAGCGAGCGACGTCGCCTGGCCTGTTTACTGCAACTTCAGGTACCGCGGTTAGAAGATATGCGGTCAATATCTCGCCCGAGGAGAGCAACTTTACGCGACTTGCGACATCGACGCTCTATGATGCGGTAGTCAATCCTGATACCAATCCGCTGCAATCCAGGGAAGCTCAGACTGCTCAGTTGATTGAGGAACTAGAGGAGCCTCAGCGACTATGGTGGTGGATTTTGATACTCATAATGATTTTGCTGCTTGTGGAAGTTATGGTTGCTAACCGGACTTATCGCTGATTCCTCGAACACTCATATTTCGCACCCTTACCCGGCTTTAAGTCTGGTTTCGTAAAGATTTGGCGGGTGAAGCCCGATTTTTTATCGCTGTCGTGGAATAGGCTTTTAAATATGACATTCCTGTTGGTAATGAGAAGCATATGAATTATTTTCAGTTGCTGAATTTATAATGTTTATTTTGAGACCTTGTAACCTTTCTGTCATGAAACTTAAGTTATTTAAAAAGTCACAAAAAATAGATGTTTATCAACATGAACGATAGGCCTTGTGTTGAAGCCCTGTTGTCATGTCCAATAAATTCGGTTGGAAAACAGTCAGAAACCCTGCTCCGTCACCAATGTTAAAGAGCTCGTGCATAGCGTGTTGTTGCTGAATGTAAGCGAATTGGCTGCGGCTGGTTAGCGAGCGATAGCTAGGGCTCTATCTGAGCGCGGTGTGCCAGGCAGTATCTCTCTGGGCGCTACTCCAAATCATTCAAGCGTAAATTCCATCAGCATATATGATTCGCATGCCGTAATGACGCTAGCACAGAGATTTCAGGAAGAGGGGATCATGAGTTTGCTTCTCATTCACTCGGTTAGGCCTAGCAAATTTAAAGATTTTTGAACGGTCTTTACCACCAACCGCTGATACCAATTGTCGAGCGCATGATCCTCAGCGAAGTGGCTTAAGTTCATTGCGAGGCTGCCAATAATCAATATGACCTCCTAGAGCACCTTTATCGGAGGCAATATGAAATCGATTATGAGGGACTTGAATCAGGTCTGAAAGAAATGTCGCCCTGGCGTGTCAATGCCTTTAATCCGAATATTGACGGTACGCGAAAACAGCACTTTGAGCAGGCTCGTAAAATCTTTTTGGTTCGGTTCAAGATCGCAGAAAACACTCTTGCGGAACCGGATCCTAAATTTGTCTTTTACCATGAATCAATCCGGCTAACCGAAACCTAACTCTCTTTCATGTCAGAGCGTCAAATTGACCATGCTCTTCATTGGCAGAGGGCTGCACAATATGGCTTGGTGCGACTGTTGACTAATCTGCACATCTTCGGAACGGCAGCCTGTCCTTTCTTAAGGGGCTTTCACACTTTCTGGTGATCTTTCTTCTTCATTCTTGGGAATGATGCCCAGTCGCTTTGCCCGCCGCTCCCAGTTGCTTCGTGCGAGCGCCTGCATGTCTGTTTCATTGTCTGATTCATCCACAATCTCGAGACCAAGCAGTGTTTCTATGATGTCTTCCATCGTGACGATACCCTCCATGCCGCCAAATTCGTCCACTACTAGAGCCATATGCTCTTTTTTAATGAGAAAAGTATCCAGCAGATCCGGTATCGGAACTGTTCTATGGACAACAACGATTTCTCGGCGTAGCGCCTTAAGAGGCGTGTGGTCCTGTGTTTCGGCAAGCTTCAGCAGAATGTCATCACGCAGCACGTAGCCGGTGATATTGTCGTTTTTTTCTCGGTATACCGGAATGCGTGAATGTGGAAGATTTGCGTTAGCGTTCTGGAATTCACGCACAGTAAGCTCCTCGCCGGCGGTGTTGACCACGATTCGAGGCGTCATAACGTCTTTTACCAGCACCTTGGAAAAGCGCAACAGGTTATAAATTATTGTTTGCTCGCTTTCTTCGAGTATCCCGCTCTCGGTGCCCAGTCTCGCCATTGCCAGAAAGTCTGTACGACTTAGTACTGGTTTGTCCTTATCTTTTTTCAAGTGGCGGGTGATGTACTGACTTGTCCAAACCAGCGGTGCCAGACCGAATAGCATAATTTTCAAAGATGCGATCGTAAACGGGGTCAAGATCTCCCAATTGTTGGCGCCTATAGTTTTTGGAATAACCTCTGAGAAGATCAATATCGCCAAAGTCATTAAACCAGCTATCAAGGCTTCAAGGCTGATTATTGAAACGCCCGCTATCACAAGCACAGACTCGCCAAAAACAATTGCAGCCTGTGAACCAACGCCAATTGCTCCGACTGTATGTGCGATGGTATTCAGGGTGAGAATGGCTGCGAGCGGGCGGTCTATGTCCTCTTTAAAATGCACTAAATCATTGGCAATGCTTGTACCCCTTTGCTCCTGGATTCCGACATAAGCCGGAGTGATGCTCAGAAGCACGGCTTCTAAGATAGAGCAGAGGAAAGAGAAGAGAATGCTTGCGAGAAAAAAGCCGACTAGAAGTCCCATGAGTCTGTTTTAGTTGCAACTATTCCAAAGATTCTGTCATGAAAGTCATTGCCGTGCTACCTAAAGCGACATCTGTTTATGCCGGAATTAAGCACTGTTGTGATTCTCAGGGAGCGAGCTGTGCTCGTGGAGGAGACGGTACTCTCGGCTTGCGCTTTATTATGTCTCTAAGCCTCTGTGGTAGCGCCAGCATCGCCGGAGTCACAATCAAAGTCAGAATCGTCGCAAAGGAAAGTCCGAAAACAATGGCTGAAGCGAGGCTCACCCATTGGGAGGTAATTGGACCACCGACCTCGACCTCCGCACCAATAAGGTCTACCGATACTCCCATCGCGAGCGGTAACAGGCCAAAGCCTGTCGTAAATGTAGTGAGAAATACCGGCCGCAGTCGCTGAATGCCAGTCTGAATGATAATTTTCCGTAGCTCCCAGTCTGGGTGCTCGTGCCGCAGGACATTGAAGGTATCAATTAGCACGATGTTGTTATTCACAATAATGCCGGACAAGGCCACAATCCCAATACCAGTCAAAATAACTGAAAACGTCTGGCCCGTGGTTAACAAGCCGAGTAGTACGCCAGCGGTTGAGAGTAACACTGAAGACAGAATTAACAGCGCCTGATAGTAGCTGTTGAATTGTGTGACCAGAAGAATCGCCATCAGCGCCATGGCCAACGAGAACGCCTGCACGAGAAATGCGGCGGATTGCTCTTGTTCTTCATTGGCGCCGCGAAACTCATAAAAAACGCCATTGACCGGTGGGTTATCGGTCAGCCAGGCTGATATCTCCCTTAGTTTATTGTCAGCAACGACACCAGGTGCAGGATTTGCTCTGACATAGACAACCCGTGCACCATCGACGCGTTGAATCGAGCTTACTTTAGGCTTGGCCTCGCGTGAGACAAAACTGCTGATCGGCACTGGCCCGTTAATCGTGCTGATGCGAATCGACTCCATCTGGTCAAGGCCTCGATACTGGGCAGGATAGCGAACTCGGATGTCGACCTCTTCTTCACTGTCATCCGGGCGATAGTCTCCCATGAAGATTCCGTTTGTCATTAACTGAATAGCAGTACCTATTTCAGCCATGTTTGCTCCAAGCATTGCAGCCTGAGCGCGGTCCACGATGAATTCCCACTCAATGCCGGGGATAGGCGCGGTATCATCAATATCAATTAATTGGTCCCCTAGTTCTATTTCCATGAAATTTCGAATGCGATTAGCTTCAACGAACAGCAGATCGAGGTCATCGCCTGATAGTTCGATTTGAATTTCTTTGCCAACGGGTGGGCCGTTTTCTACGGTGACTACTTCAGCCCTGACTCCTGGCATATTTGAGATTGCCGCGCGATAGCGATTTTCTACCTCAAAGCCGTCGATCGTGGGGCGAACTCGACGGTCAGTCATTTCCACGAAAATGCTGCCAATCAGATCGGGGGCAGCCTGCTGATCACCGCCCATTTGTGCGCCGGCACCGGATTGTGTAACGATTCCTTTTATGTGACCCACGCCACGAATTCGAGCCTCTACATCTAGCAAGAGGTCACGTACTTCAGTCGGTGAAAAGTTTCCGCGCGCGAAGACCTGTATCTGGGTCTGGCTTGGCTCTACGCCAGTGAAGAACTCAACGCCTTTGCCATAACGACTGTATGCAGTAACGATGGTGATCAGCATGAGAACGCTCAGGACGAATACGGCAACTGGCATACGTACTGCTATGTCCAATATCCGGGCGTAAATGGCAGTAATGCCGCGCATGTTACCCGTATCGCCAGACTCGAGGTTCCGTGGTTCGAAATCGTTGGCCTCGCTTGCAGTACCGGAGCGTCCCATTAGAGCGCCGATGGTTGGTGCAAAGAGTAGCGCATAGAACAATGAGCCGATTAGCACTGCAAAAACGGTGATAGGTAAATAGCTCATGAACTGTCCCGCAACGCCGGGCCAGAACATGATCGGTAAAAATGCGGCAAGTGTGGTGGCTGTTGATGCCAGAATTGGCCAGAACATGCGATTTACTGCCAAACGATATGCTTCAAGACTCTCTCTACCCTCTGCCATCTTGCGGTCTGCATACTCCACCATAACAATGGCGCCGTCGATGAGCATGCCAAGGCCGAGCAGAAGGCCGAAAATCACCATAAAATTGTAAGTAAAACCCAGTAGGCTGATGATAATAAAGGCGAATAGAAAAGAAAAAGGCACTGCCAGGGTCACAAGCAAGCCTGAGCGGATTCCCACTGAGGCAATCACAACGATTAGCACCAGAATCATTGCAGTGGCCATATTGCCCTGCAAGCCCATGTTCTGTTCGATGACCAAAGGGGCTGTGTTATTGATGTAAGACACTGAGACTGCGGGTGGAAGCGATGGGCGAATATTAGAGACTACCTGATCAACTTCTGACATCGCTTCAACCAGGTTGGCACCATTCCGCTTCATGACATTGAGTGATATGGATGAAGACCCGTTGGCAAACGCATATCGCGTCGCGTCTTTGAAGGTTCGTCTAACTTCTGCAATATCGGACACAGTCAGCACGCCGTCTGCGGTTGATGCGAGTGGCAGGTCAAACAGATCGTTCGCGTTTTCTATGAGGCCGGGCACCTTGACCGAAAAACTCCCTTGGCCAGTGTCGACTTGTCCGGCAGGTATCAGGCGATTGTTGCTGGTCACAGTCTGAACTATTGCCGAATTTGGAATGCCGTAGGTTTCTAGTTTGGCCGGATCAATCACTGCTTCCAGTAGCTCTTCCCGGTTACCTACCATTGTAGCTTCGAGTATTTGCGGTAAGATTTCGATTTCCCGCTGAAGCTCTTCTGCAATGCGCAGCAGCGTCCTCTCCGGCACACCTTTGCCTCCGATCGCGATCTGCACAATTGGCAGTTCCGCAGCGGATACCTCAGTGATTATCGGCTCTTCAGTATTTTGCGGGAATCTGGCCTTGGCTCGGTTGATTGCCTCTCGCACATCGGCCAGCGCCGTCGAAGACTCGAAGTCGATGTCGAACTCGGTGATCACGGTCGCTGCATTCTCGCTTGAGAAAGAGCTGATTTGGGTGATCCCGTCGAGTGTTTTTAATTCCAGTTCAGCCGGCTTTGACAACAAACGCTCGGCGTCTTCTGGTGAAATGCCTTCGTGTAGGATCGTCGTTACGATAATCGGTACATCAACATCCGGATTAAGCTCCACAGGAATCGACAAATAAGATGCCAGACCCGTCAACATGACCGCAACAAACACTGAGAGAGTTGTCCGGGATCGAGAAACCGCTGTATCAAGGTAATTCATAGTATTTTCCGAGGCGGGAGCTCCTTATAAATCCCAATCAAAATTGGCTGCCACAGTTTGACCAGGGAACACAATCTCCTGTCCAACAGTCACCAAAGTGATGTCACCCCGAAGTCCGGTAACCCAGATCCCGGGATTGAGCTGATTCGTGTCATCACCCACGATGGTTACATTGTAAAAGGCGACCTTGCCATCGCCCTCAACTACCTTAATGCCAATATCGCCGCTATCATCTAAGGTCAGTGCGGAGGACGGAATTCGATGAGCCAAGACTTCATCGGCTTTCACCAGAATTTCGGTCGTAATACCCTCCCGAATCTGCTCGTCAGCGCTATCAATCTCAATTTCGACGCGATAGCTGCGGGATACTGGATCTGCTGAGGCCGCAAGAAACGTCACGGTGCCTGTAACTTGCTTGCCACCGAGCAGGCGGCCCGTGACTTCAGCTCCTATGAGAATGCGATTGACCTCTTGTTCCGGAATTAATCCGACCAGTAGCATTGGGCTGTCATCCAGCACTGAAGCGCAGACAGAACCCACATTTAAAAGATCACCGACTTCGACAGTTCGCGTTTCTATTACACCGTCGAATGGTGCGACGATCTGGGTGCGATCGACCGCAAGCTGCGCTCGCGTTACTGCAGCTTCGGCAGACTCGAGCGCAGCTCTCAATTGAGCAACGACCACGTCTGATTGTAAATCGCGGGCCTGCAGGTCAACTGAAGCGTTGTACTCAAATCGCGCGCGCTCTCGCTGTGCTAGGGCTTCATTGAGATTTGCTGACCGATCATCGATTGCGAGCTCGCACAGTACGTCGCCGGCTCTGACTCGTGCCCCCCGTGGAATTGGATCGGTCACAAGCCGCCCCGGCAGCTCCGCCATCACCTGAACGTGGCGAAATGCCTGCGTGCGGCCGCGGACCATAATTTGCTCGTTATATCGCTCAGGGCTGATTCGCTCGGCCCGGATGGAGATGACGTTTGGGTTATCGCTGACCTGCGCCGACGTTTCTACGACCTGAATTTCACGCACTGCTGCTTCGGGTACTTCTGCTGAACTGGGCACAGACCGGGGAGCCATCATCCATACCGCTATGGCGCCAAATATCGCGAGAGAGATCAGATGTTGCTTTTTCACAAGGGCCTCCAGCCGAAGTTTGACGTCAGTGACAAGCGCATCCTTTGACTTAAAGGAAGCAATGTTTGCGGGATAACTACGCTACGGCTGAAGATGCTGCCCGGTTCATTCCCAGCAAGTCTTTACTGGGCCGGGCCTCATCGGTATAAAAGGCCGTTTGTGAACGCCATCTAAGACATGCATCATAAGGCAGTCGACATCTAAAAAGTGTTACGCATTGTAACGATACTCAGCTAACGATCAATATCATTCGCTCACGCATTGATAGATCGCCGGGACTTAGCGACGCATCAGTTGGGTAATTTTTCTGGCGGGAATCAGGTTGGATTTATGCTAGTTTTTACCATGCTGCCGAAAACAGTAAACCAAGGATCAGACGCATGAAAGATTTAACGAATCGGGTTGCCATAGTAACTGGCTCCAGCAGCGGAGTCGGAGCAGCAACGGCAAGACTTCTCGCCGCGCAGGGATGCCATGTAGTGATCAACTACAACAGAAATTCATCAGGTGCCAAACAGGTTGCCTCGGATTGCGAAGTGGCTGGAGCAGAAGCTCTGGTTTTGCGGGCCAACGTGGCGATCGATGAAGATTGTGTCGCGCTAGCGCAGGCTGCGAATGATAAGTGGGGCCGAGTTGATGTGTTAGTGAACAACGCGGGTACTACCAAATTTGTAGACCACGACAATCTCGAGGGTCTCAGTGCCGCGGATTTTCAGCACATCTATGGCGTCAACGTAGTTGGTGCTTATCAAATGACTAGGGCGGTGAGCCCCTCCATGCACTCGCAGGAAGAGGGAGGCGTTGTGGTTAATGTGGCGTCAACCGCAGGAATCACTGGAATCGGTAGTTGCGTGGCCTATGCCGCGTCGAAGGGCGCAATGGTCACAATGACACTGTCACTGGCCAGAGCCTTAGGCCCTAAGCTGAGAATAAACGCGGTGTGTCCGGGATTCATCGAGGGTGACTGGCTCAAAGAAGGGTACGGCGATGAGCGTTATGCAAAACTTATGGCTTCCAACCAGAATAATGCTCCGCTAGGAGTAACCGCAACGCCTGAGACAGTGGCTGAGGCCATTTTGCATTTTATCTCCGGGCCACAGGTGGTCACTGGCGAGACGCTCGTCGTCGACGGCGGCAGGCACCTGACAATGACACCGCTTTCGCGCCGATAAGGTTTGTTGATTTTCTGATTGCCGTCTGAAATCTAAATAAAGGGAGAATGAGGCCTTGCAATCATTGACACCAAAATTTTTGCCCCGTGCATTTTTGATCGTCAACGGCTTAGTTTATGGTGCTCTGACTGCACTGTTTGTTTTAACGCCTCGCGTGTGGTTCTCCAACCTTGGGATTGAGCTAGTTGACGAAATGGGCTACACCGAACTGCAAACCATGTACATTGGTATGATGGGGTCGATGGCGGTTTTTTCCCTGATGGCTTTGATATTTGCCAGCTTGTTGGAGCCAGCGCTGATCTTGTTTCTGGTGAACTACGCAGCTTTGGCTGCAGTCAGGTCTTGGGGAATTTACGTCGAAGGTCTATTTGATGATCTTACTTTGCGGCTACTCTATGCCGAGTTACTGAGTGCTTTATTGGCTTTGGTTTCGCTGTTGAGTCACCGCCGAGCTAAACAAACATCCCTGGGAACTGTCACCTAAGAGACGTCTGCGGTTATGCGGCACAGGCTGGTTTACGTTGTTAGCAACTGATCACGTTGTGCGGGCCAACTGGATTGAGATACTCTCTTTGAATGCCCGCGCGGTAAGAGTCTCTATTGGCAGCAACATGATTGGCGAGGGCTTAAAAGCAAACAGCAAACGGACAGTCCGCTCAGCTAAAATTACGGGAACACATCCATCATATGAGTGTTGAAAACATCTACGAGCAAAACCTTGGCATTAATCAGGCAAATTTTGCTCCCTTGACCCCTCTCAGTTTCATAGAGCGAAGTGCGAGCGTGTA
>DORE01000118.1 GCA_003514305.1 Gammaproteobacteria bacterium
AGAGCTTGACCAACATCGCCTCGCTGCGCACCAGACAGCGCGATGAGGCCCTCTGTCGTGCCTTCAAGATCTTTCCCAGCAAGTTTGGGCTCTCCCGTTCTGTCGCCAGCTGTATACATCTGCGAGACGAGCTGAGTGAGGTTCAGATAACCCTGTTCGTTCTGAACCAGCAACACAAGAGGCGTCAACCCTCCCCCCTCGTCCTCCACCATGACATCGCATCCGCCTATTGGCTTGATCCCCGCCGATTGGGAAGATGTGTAGAATTTAACCAGTCCGAATAAATTGGCCAGATCGGTTACCGCCACCGCTGGCATCTCGAGGCCAACCAGAGACTCAACCAGTGGGCCGATTGTAACTAGCCCATCACTGATCGAATATTCGGTGTGAAGCCGAAGATGTGTAAATGCTTCTGCAACCAAAACAGCGGTCTCGAGCCCAAATTATCTATGTGAGGATAGCAAATTAATATACCCTCTTTCGCGATGAATGTTTACCGAAGCAAAACGGAAACAGGCGCGAAACTCTGGCGATGAATTGGGCTTGGCCCCAGCTTAGCAAGCGCTTCAAGGTGTTGCCTTGTGGGGTAACCCTTATGCTTGGACAGACCATAACCCGGATAGACGCTATCCAGCTCCTCCATTTCGCGATCTCGCGTGACTTTTGCCAGAATCGATGCAGCTGAGATGGCGGGGACCTTTGAATCACCTCTCACGATAGCCTTCGACTGGAACTGCCAGGAGGGAATATGTTTTCCGTCCACATATACCATATGCGGCCTAAGCGGCAACGCCTCTACCGCCCGGCGCATGGCCAGCAAACTTGCTTGCAGTATATTCAGCGTATCTATTTCTTGCACGTTTGACCGACCGATTGCCAAGGCAAGAGCGTGCTCTTTGATCAGAATCGCCAGTTGCTCTCGTTTCGTGGCAGTTAGCTTTTTTGAATCATTCAGCTCGGGTATTGGTAAGTCTGGATCAAGAATGACCGCGGCCGCAATGACGTCTCCTGCAAGAGGTCCTCGACCTACTTCATCGGTGCCGGCAATCAAGTGACCTTTATCGACAACGACACTCTCTTCTGATTCATGACGTCCCATTAAAGTCCTTAAAAAACGCGATCTTGGATAAGATTCATTACGGCAACTGCGGCCGCATCCGAAGCATCTTTGCGCAACCCCCTGTGCAAATGGTCGAATTGTCGCAAAGCATCCTTAAACGCATCCGGATCTGAGAAAAAATTCAGAATCTGCTCTTCCACCGCAGCTTCCGTGACCTCACTCTGAATGTATTCCGAAACCAGGCGCTCGCCAGCCAGTAAATTGGGTAAAGCGATATGAGGAACATCGACTATTCTCGACGCAATCAGGTGAGTTATTGGTGCCAGCCGATAAAAGACCGCCATCGGCTTACGAAGCAGCATTGCTTCCAGCGTCGCCGTTCCACTGGCCATGACCGTAAAGTCAGCCGCAGCAAGTGCTTGCTGTGAGTTTTCCACGAGGCGAAACTGCTCACCAAGAAAAATACTGCACCGGCCCAACGCGCGCTCAATGCAGATCCGGCTTTGGTTGCCACTGAAGGGAATCAGAAATTTCAACTGGGGCATCGAGCGCAGAGCGTTGGTTGCACCGGCAAAGAAGATCGGTGCCAGGCGGTCGATCTCACTCGCTCTACTTCCGGGAAGCAGTGACACCACTTGCGCAGAGTCAGAAAGGCCAAGTGAGAGGCGAGCGCCGGCAGTTTTATCTTCAAATCCTATTTGATCAGCAAGTGGATGCCCAATACAGGTTGCTGGTATTTCAAACTCATCATAGATCGCATTTTCAAAAGGAAACAGCGTAAGCATCAAATCAACCGCTCGCTTTATTTTGTAAATACGGCTCTTTCTGTATGCCCAGACGCTGGGGCTCACATAATGGACGGTGGCAATATCTTGAGATCTTAGCGCTTCCTCAACGCGCAGGTTAAAATCAGGCGAGTCAATCCCGATATAAACCGACGGGGGGCGAGCCTTGAAGTAAGATTCGAGTTTCCGCTTTATCCTCAGCAATTCAGGCAATCTTCCTAATGGCTCGACGAAACCCATCACTGAGAGTCTTTCCATTGGGAATAGCGACCGGCATCCAAGGGCCTCCATATCAGGGCCACCAATACCGACAAACTCAGCGTCAGGGTGCCGCGCCTGCAACGCAGCGATCAATCCAGCACCCAAAATATCACCAGACTTTTCGCCTGCCACAATACCGATTTGAATTGGGTCAGCCATGAGCTATAGGCAAACTGAACACAAACGAAGATTTAACGATGAATTCCTTTTTTCGAAGACTCCAGAGACGCGACCAGGGCGGTCAGCGGCGCGCAGTTTTCGCTGAGAACGCGGATCTGGTCTAATGCTTCTTGGAGGCTATAATTTCTCTTGTATAGGATCTTGAAAGCCTCTCGGATTTCGGCAATGGATTCTTTGTCAAATCCACGGCGCTCCAGGCCTATGGTATTCACGCTCCGCACGGTTGCCGGCCGTCCGCTAACTATCATGTAGGCCGGCACATCATTTGAAACGTGTGTCATACCGCCAATCATCGCGTGAGCGCCTACAGTTAGAAACTGATTCACTCCTGCATATCCACCTAGGATCGCCCAGTCATCAATCACAACATGTCCGCAAAGACCGACGTTGTTGGCAAAAACTGTGTGACTGCCAACGGTACAATCATGTGCCACATGCCCATATGCCATCATGAGATTGTCGTCTCCAATTTTGGTGCAGCCCCCTCCAGCGCCGGTCCCCCGATGTAATGTGACACCTTCTCTGAATACATTGTCGCTGCCGATCTCTAACCAAGTCTCCTCCCCCTCAAATTTCTTATCTGCCGGGTTCTCTCCTACCGAACAAAACTGATAGAAACGATTATTTGTTCCAATTCTTGTATTTGCACGAATTACAACGTGCGATTCAATTAATGTGCCGGCACCTATTCGAACCCCTGGGCCAATAATACACCAAGGGCCAATTGTCACACCTTCATCAATTTCCGATTTCGGATCAATTTCAGATTGATTGCTGATCATGCGTCACCGCCCTCACCTTTACGCTCAGCACAAAGGATATTCATGGTCCCCACTAATTCTTCTCCCACCGAGGCTTTAGCCGCAAATCGATAGATCCCCCTACGGTTTGTGATAACGTTTACTTCAAGTATAAGCTGGTCACCTGGAACAACCGGGCGCCTGAGCCTAACGTCATCTGCTCCAACGAAGTAATAGAGGTAGCCATCTTTCGGCTTTTTCTCCTGACTTTTGAATCCCAAAACACCGGCAGCCTGAGCCAAGGCTTCGATAATAAGAACACCGGGCATTATGGGTTGGTGAGGAAAGTGCCCTTGAAAGAAGGGTTCATTCACCGTGACATTCTTACAGGCTACTATTGATTTACCCAACTCCATTGACACGATTCTGTCTACGAGCAAAAAAGGGTACCGCTGAGGCAAGTATTCCTTGATTTCCTGTACATCCATTAACATTGGTTTGCCTTAAACAGATTTTCTTGGGGAGGACCCAGTTGTATAGTTTTCTCAAATGAACGTTTTTGGCTGTTCAGCTGCGTTAGATTTGTTGTCTTTATTGAGCTCAATCATCTGCGCCAACCAGCTTTTCCAGCTCCTTCAAACGACGGACAATGCCCTCAAGCTGTTGAAATCTGACAATTGCCCTTTTCCAATCAGCGGTCTTCATTTGACCCGTTCCAGAAGAATAGGTTCCAGGCTCAGTTATCGATTTATTGACCAGTGACATGGCACTGACCTGAACTCCATCAGCAAGGCTAAGATGGCCAACCATGCCGCTCGCACCGCCTAAGATGCAATACTTGCCGATCCTCGCACTCCCAGCAATTGCTGTACAGCCACAAATTACCGTATGTGCCCCAATATAGCAGTTATGTCCAATCTGCACTTGGTTATCGATCTTAACTCCATGTTCCACAATCGTATCTTCGATAGCGCCACGGTCAATGGTAGTACCAGCACCTATATCCACATCGTCACCAATCTGGACAGAACCAAGTTGCTGGATTTTTACCCTACGAGTGCCATCAAACGCAAAACCGAACCCATCTGCTCCGATGACCGCTTGGCTATGTACAGTAACCCGGGAACCAATTTGAACTCCGTGGTAAAGGGTCACTTGAGCATGCAGTCTACAATTCTCACCCAGTCGCACACCACGACCAACCACTGTGCCGGGTCCAATTGCACTGTTAGCCCCAATCTCGACATCATCCTCTATAACAGCATTGGCGCCAATGCATACTCCTTCGCCAAGAGAAGCTGAGGCCGCCACGCTCGCAGAAGCGTGCACACCAGCTTCAACTGACGGGAGCTCCGCAAACAACTGTGACAAATGAGCAAAGGCAACATATGGATGCTCTGCTATTAGCACACTTGTCGGGGCAGCATCAGCATGGCGCGCCTCAACGATAACTGCAGAGGCACTGGTGCTCGCTAGCTGCCCAAGGTAGGAAGAATTACTGAGGAAACTGATCTCACCCGCGCCCGCACTTGCGAGAGTACCCAATCCCTTTATGGGACAGTCTGGATCACCGATGAGCTGCAGATTTAGCTGGCCTGCTATGTCTCCAAGCGAGTAGCTCTTCATGTGCCACCTGACACCTACGACTCAAGTTAGTCTAATTACTGGAATCTGCAGCTGCTTGCTCATTAAGTTTTGCAGTTACACGGGCAGTGATATCAAGCACAGGCGCAAAATAGGGAGCACTGTCAGCATTCAAAATCAGATCGAAGCCACCTTCAGCAACAACATCTGTAACCGCGCTCGCCAATTCATTCTGCATGCTAGCCAGGAATTGTTGATTCTTTTCCTGAAGAGCCTGCTGAACTCTCTCCTGGATAAGCTGGAGCTGCACCTGCAAGTCCTGAGCGTTAGCGTTCATGCGCCGTATCTCTTCTTCCGTCATAACAGCCTCATTTTGCTGATACTCTGACTGCAGAGACTGGAGCTGTTCAGTCAGTTCCGTCGCACGAGCCTCATCTAACGCGAATTCCTGTTCCAGTTCTGTTTGCACAACCTGCGCCGCATCTGAGTTAAACAATGCTTGCAGCGCGTTAAGAACACCAATTTTAGTATCCTGTGCTACCACATCTTGCGCAAGAAGCACCAGGGCCAAGCCAACTACCAGATTCTTTCGCGTATTCACTCTATCTATCTCCAAAATTCCAAGGCA
>DORE01000054.1 GCA_003514305.1 Gammaproteobacteria bacterium
AGAAGAGGGCGAAGCGAAAAGCAACACTGCACCACTGTCTCTTATTGTCTCCGGTTTTGCTCCTGTTGCTGATATCCGCCGGTCAATAACTCCTGAATTAGTCAGGACCGACCAGGACTCTGTATTGGTTCTAATCAGTTTGAGTGCTTATAGCGCCAGACTAGGAGGTTCTGCTCTGGCCCAAGTGTTTGGCAGATCTCTGGGGCCTGTTCCAGACCTTGACAGTGCCCATGCGCTCAAACGGCTTTTTGAGCTTGTTAAACAATCTAAGGCGGAAGGGCTGCTCACTGCCTATCACGATAGGTCTGACGGTGGTTTGTTCGTCTGTGTTGCTGAAATGTGTTTTGCGGGACGCTGCGGAGTCGATATAGACCTCGGGCAGTTTGCAGGCGCAGCGAAGCCGATTGAGATTTTGTTCAACGAAGAGTTGGGCGCTGCCGTTCAGCTCGCTGAGTGCGATTTGCCGCGCCTGAAAGAACTGGCACAGTTACATGGCCTTTCAGATTGCATCACCATGATCGGAAAATTGAACGACCGGGACGAGCTCGCAATCCGGCTAGCAGGTCGGACGCTATTCTCTGAAGGTCGAGCGATGCTCCAAAGGTACTGGTCAGAGACCAGCTATCACATGCAGGCACTGAGGGACAATTCAGACTGTGCACGGGAGGAATTTGATAGACTGCTTAATTTTCCTGATCCGGGGTTGCATGCGGAACTCACTTTTGATCCAGAAGACGACATCAGTGCATCTTTTATCAACTTTGATGTGAAACCAAAGGTTGCCGTGCTGCGTGAGCAAGGAGTGAATGGCCACATTGAAATGGCGGCGGCCTTTGTAAAGGCCGGATTTGAAGCGATTGATGTGCATATGACCGATCTGATTCATTCGCGTGCGTCCCTGGAGCAGTTTAACGTTTTGGTGGCTTGCGGCGGATTCTCATATGGCGATGTTCTTGGCGCTGGCGGAGGCTGGGCCAAATCTATCTTGTTTAATGAGAGTTTGAGTCGGCAATTCCAGGCCTTTTTTGAACGGAAGAGCACACTTAGCCTTGGAGTCTGCAATGGCTGTCAGATGATTTCTCTGCTGCGCTCGCTCATACCCGGCGCTGAGCACTGGCCACGATTTATGCGAAACCGATCGGAACAATTCGAAGGTCGATTGGTCATGGCCGCCATTACAGAGAGTCCGTCGGTTTTGCTTCATGATATGCAAGGGTCTCGATTTCCCATTCCAGTTGCCCATGGCGAGGGACTGGCGCACTTTGATAATGCGGAGCAATACGAGTCACTGATTTCGTCGGGAGGTGTTGCCATGCGCTTCGTTGATGGTTTCGGTGAGCCGACTGAGCATTATCCCGCGAACCCGAATGGTTCCCCCGGGGGAATAACGGGCATGACTTCGGTGGATGGTCGGGCTTTAATCATGATGCCTCATCCAGAGCGGGTGTTTCGTACGGTGCAAAACTCCTGGCACCCTTCACAGTGGGGCGAAGATGCACCGGCGATGCGGATATTCAGAAATGCCAGAGCCTGGCTTGGTTAACCGTGTTACGGTCGCTGTGTAAAATTGAAGTCTATGTCCCTGAGTCGCATCTGGAGGCCGTGAAGAATGCCATGTTTGAGGTAGGTGCTGGCGGGGTTGGTAACTATGATTGTTGTTCTTGGCAAACCAAAGGTGTCGGGCAATTCAGGCCTTTGGATGGCAGCAAACCTTTCGTTGGTTGTCAGGGGCACATAGAAACCGTGATTGAGTATAAACTTGAGGTGGTATGTGCGGAACAATCTCGTGAAGCCGTCGTCGCGGCGCTGAAACAAGCGCATCCTTATGAGGAAGTCGCTTATGCTGTGATCCAAATGGAAATCTGAGCTAAATCGGTTTTAGTTGGTCCGTTGCTTGATGGGTGCCCCAAACTCGAGTCAGTCCCGCAAAAAATGTTTGCTCTGGCTAACCAGACGGATAGAAACGCTGCGATCTTTTTCATGCTGTACGTCAAACATACGCACTGGAAAAACGCCGCTTGGGCGGTCTTCGAAAAAGCATTCAAGCGTGGTCTTAACGACCGGAAACGCAATTTCGCTCCAAGGGATTTGCGATTCAGAGAATAGACCGACCTCCAGAGACTCTAATCCTGCCTCAAATTTCGGACTCGCCAACTCTGCCCGAAAAAAAAGATAAACCTGATTTATCGACGGCAGGTTGAACAGCGTGTACAGACTTTCATCGTGAATCTTGACAACAGCGCCGGCCTCTTCCGCGGTTTCTCGTACCGCGCCTTCGAGACTGGTTTCTCCATTCTCCATAAACCCTGCGGGTAAAGTCCACTTTCCGACGCGGGGCTGAATAGCGCGCTTGCACATAAGTATCCTATCTTCGTAGAAGGGTATGGTGCCGACAACGTTTTTAGGATTTTCATAAAATACGGCGTTACAGCGATTGCAACAGTAACGAACCCTATTGTCGCCTTCAGGGATGCGAAGGACGATTGGTGAGGCGCAATGGTGACAGTATTTCATAATAGATAGTTAGCTTAAGTCGGGAAGCAGACGCCCAGTTTACTGCCAATGATTAAAAAGGGGGAGTACTGAAGTGATCTTGTTTGAGCTGCGCGAGGCGTTTGCCGCAGACGCGTTGAATTCGACAATTTGAATTGAAGCGCCTCTCGGCTTTGAATGCCTCCGTTGTCTCGAGCCTGACTTCCAGAAACGCCAGTGGCTCCAAGCACTGCCGGCGATTAAATCGCTTATTCTTACTGGCATAAGACGGTTCAGCGGTTTTGAAAGACTTCCGTTGAAACTGAGTTAATCATTTGGCTTCGACCGCAGAGTACGCTGGCTCGGTTTTTCTGCAGAGTCCCGTATTGTTCGTATTGTTGTCTTTAAGCTCTTCAAGCGAGCTGACTTTGCCGCAGATTTAACGAAATGCTGGCTTAGTCACAGACTCTTAGAATGAGACGGATTCTTCATCGTTAATTTGAAGAGGGGCATGTTGAGGTGCGGGGAGGCTTCTTATCATATTCAAAAGATTTAATTGATGTAATGATCGGTTTTTTCGATTAGTATTATGCTTAATGGTTCCATCAATCAAACAGCTCCGCTATATCTGCGCTGTGGCTGAATACAGGCACTTTAGCAAGGCCGCCGTTGCCTGTCACGTCACGCAGTCGACACTGAGCGCTGCCATTCAGGAACTGGAAGTGCAGCTGGGGGTGGTTATCTTTGAGCGAAATAAAAAACGTGTCCTTATTACACCTCTGGGTGAAAAGCTCTTGCACCAGGCCCGCCTGATTCTTGGCAATGTTGAGGATTTTGTGGGGCTCGCCAAGGCCCATAACGAAGCGTTGACCGCAGAGATACGCCTGGGTGTGATTCCGACAATAGGTCCTTTCATGTTGCCCCACCTGCTCGCTGAATTGAGACAGCATTATCCCAAGCTAAAGCTTTATTTAAAGGAAGACCTTAGTGCGCATCTTCTGAAGCAGCTGCGGGAAGGGAAGCTTGATTTGGCGATTATGGCATTTCCCTACCCGATGCCAGACATGGAGGTACTATATTTATTCAGGGATGACTTTGTGCTTTGTTTGCCGCCCGGCCATCAGCTTGAGAGTAGCAAAATGGTCAGACAGCGTCAGCTGCGGGGCGAAAGCCTGTTGTTGCTAGAGGAAGGTCACTGTCTACGTGATCATGCGCTTGAGGCTTGCAAACTGCAGAGTGCGGCGACCGACGTGGTTTATCAGGGCACTAGTCTCCATACTTTGGTCCAGATGGTCGCGCATGGATTGGGCGTAACCCTACTTCCTGCCATCTCCATAGCGGCGGATGTGTTAGGGGATACCCAGTTGCAGATCAGGGAATTTGGCAATGAAAACGTCTCCCGAAAGATCGGAATTTCCTGGCGAAAATCAGACCCTCGT
The DNA here is from genome assembly GCA_003514305.1 of Gammaproteobacteria bacterium. GTDB lineage: Bacteria > Pseudomonadota > Gammaproteobacteria > Pseudomonadales > Pseudohongiellaceae > UBA9145. Next base: position 3,912 of record DORE01000054.1, read on the forward strand.
CGTGAAGAGTATCTGCTGCTTTCCGAGTTTATTAAAGCCAACGCGCCGGGCGCGATACCTATCAGCTAGCATTGCGGAGTCTATTCAGCGTGAGTTGGATAAGCAGTAAGTCTCTTTAGCGCAACCAGGCTGTCAGCTTGGTCTCTGATTCTCCGCCAGCCCATTCCAATGACGTTTCCGGTCGGCCAGGTATAGCCTGAATTCCTATGAAAGTGTCCGCCGTTTCTAATCTGCACATTGGTTATCAGTGAAATCTCGAAAGACTCGATGGCCTGTTCTGCGAGATTTATTAAAAAGATGTGCTGCTGGTTTCATGTGATGTCACCGACGATTTGCTCTTTATTGGTTCAACATTACACTCGCTGAGGAAGTTTGAGTTCGTCGTACCTTGTCGGTTCGACGACGTGAGAGCTGAAGTTTAGACTGGGGGAAGAATCAGTAACGTTCCGCTCCTGAGTTGGTATGACTTCAGTCTCGGGCAATCATACGCTTGATTGGTTCGGGTCTTTAAGGATTTCAAGGCATGTCGATGGCCATCAGGGCTTGATTCGGAAGCGAAGATCTGCGATTTTTTTGCTGCAAAACAAGCGGCGCTTGGTTGCTTTGACAAGCGCGCTAATGGGTTTATACGTTCTTACCTAAATTGGATGTGATGTCGACAGCGATCCCCGAGCATCGAAGAAAGATCTATTCGGTCCTCGGCAGTTCTCGTCTTGATATCAAGATAAGGAAACTGCAACCGGGTATCCTTGTCTTCGGCTGCATCCAAGTCAATGGGTCGATCGAACTTGATCGCATCCGCTATTTGAACAACGCCTGCGCTTCTCCAAGAGAGCCTCAGACTGAAGGCAAAGATCTGGTTTGTATACTCGAATCTGCGGCTGTGCAATGTCTCAGTAAAGGAGGCGGTAGTTGTGCAAATATCTGAGGAAGAGGTTCATATCTGGCAAGTGAGCCTTTGCGATGTCGACCCAGAGGCGTTAACAAAGCAAGCTTTGTCTTGGATGCAAGCGAATGAAATTTTACGCTACGAAAGACTCGTTTCGCTGCGGCATCGTCTTGAGTTCGTGCTCGGTAAGTGGCTTACCAGGATTTGCCTCAGTGAATATACAGGTCTCGGGATGGGCGATTTGCAGTTCACTTCTAATGCATATGGTAAGCCGCAGCCGCGCGAAGGGCTTGGCGCGCAAGCACCTTATTTCAATCTCTCGCACAGCCGGGGCCGTGCGGTGCTGGCCTTGAGCCTTTCGCCCCAACTTGGTGTTGATATAGAGTTCGCCGGCCGGGAGAGACGGTTTTCCAAGATAGCACATCGCTATTTCGCAGATTCGGAAGCTCAGGACCTGCTCGCTCTGTCGGGTTCGGCGCAGCAACAGCGCTTTTACGAGCTTTGGTCACTTAAAGAAGCCTATATCAAAGCCAGAGGCTTAGGACTGTCAATCCCGCTTAGAAGTTTTGCATACTCGCTCTTGCCCGGCAGACTATATCTGAATGAAATGGACAGAACATGCACGACCCACCGGCGCTGGCAAAATTGGCAGCTGCGCACAGAGAATCCGTTTGCTCTGGCACTAGCATTGCAGCTGCAAGCAGGGGAATCGAGTAAAGAACTCAGAGCCTTCAGGTATCAAGATATGTCAGAGTATTCTGAGGAGACAGTTGCAATATTGCGGGCTTCTGTTTGAAAGTGAAAAGGGCGATTGATGTCGCGGACGCTTGTGTCGCTGTAGAGCAGATAACAGCTATCCTCCTGCGCCAATGTGTTTCCCTTGCTGTCTGCCGGATCAGTGGAAGATTCATCGACTTCTTCTTTGAGTATGTCACCCAGTGTCACGATGCTTTTGGGATAAGCTAATTTTTCAGTATAGAGCGCAGTCATGATTTTTGGGGGTTACTTCCGCGAAGATTAGTCCCACGATGGTAAAGACTATTACGGCAGCGCGGGGTGCAGGTTCGCCTAGCTGACAAGAAATTCAAGGACGAATTTTGAGCCATAAAATCCAACCAGAAGCAGAGCAAATCCGCACAGTGTGCCGCGTATAGCCGTGACTCCACGCCACCCGAGTTGATGGCGCCCCCACAGCAAAACCGCAAATACGGTCCAGGCGAGGGCAGAAAAAAAGCTTTTGTGAATGACGCCATCACGGCCCCAGATGTCGTTGATGAATACAAAGCCGGCAACAATCCCCAGGGACAGAAGTAGCTGCCCGATCCAAAGCAGCTCGAACAGAAAGACCTCCATGTCCTGAAGCGGAGGAAAGCGGTTAAGGAATCCACCTGCATGCCCATGCTTCAATTGATAATTCTGGTAGGCGAGAAAACTCGCTTGAACAGCAGCTATGGTCATGAAGCTATAGGCAAGGATGGAAATCAGCACGTGGCTCGCCATACCGGCACTCAAGTCGGTGGGTGGGTAGTCGCTGGATACAGTAAGCGAAAGGATGATGGTCATTACGGCGAGGGGGAACAGACCCAAGAAGAGGTTATCCAAGGGCTTGCGCAAACTGCTTGCCAACACCAGCATCGAAATGGAAGCAGCGATGAGTGTGCTAATTTCGGCGATCCCGAAGTGATACCCGGTGCTGGTGTAAATCACACCTGATGCACTGGCGACATGGGCGAGCACGGCCAATCCGCCAGACACAAAGACGGGTAACCGATTGATGGCTGTGAAACCGCCCGTCCCGCCGTTTGACAGCCGAGACAGCTGCAGTGCGAAACCGGTTGAATAAAAAGCGATGGCGAAAATGCCCGAAATAAGAGTAAGTTGCATGGCATACGTAAGGGTTTCCGACCCCTAGAGTTTCGCATATGTGCTTTGGTGGTAGAAGCTCTTTTTCACGGTTGCGATGAATAAGGCTATAATCGAACCCCGGTCTCATTGATATGCCACCGGAATTTTCACGACTTGAGCGGGTGATTTTGTGTTTGAGAATTTAACTAAGCGTCTCAGCGGGACTTTTCGGAAGCTGACTGCCAAAGGGGTCTTAACGGAAAGCAATATTGAGGAAGCCTTGCGTGAGGTCCGTCGTGCGTTGCTGGAAGCTGATGTCGCGCTGCCGGTAGTCAAGGCTTTTATTGATCGGGTCAGCGCAAGAGCCGTTGGGCAAGAGGTCACGAAAAGCCTTACGCCCGGGCAGGCTTTTATCAAACTGGTCCAGGCTGAAATGCAGGCTGTTATGGGTACTGCTAATGCTGAATTAAACCTCAAATCAGTGCCTCCGGCCGTGGTACTTATGGCCGGCTTGCAGGGTGCGGGTAAGACCACCACAACAGCAAAGCTTGCCCGGCTGCTCAAGACCAAGTCGCATAAAAAAGTTATGTTGGTCAGCGCTGATATCCACCGTCCGGCTGCGATTCAGCAGCTTCAGACCCTGGCGAATGAAATTGAAGTCGAGGTTTTTGATTCCGACGCTAATCAGGCGCCTCTGACCATCGTCGATTCAGCGCTTCGGGAAGCGAAGAAAAAATTTGTGGATGTTCTTCTGGTAGATACCGCCGGACGATTGGCTATTGATCGAGAGATGATGGATGAGATTTCCGCGCTTCATCGCCATTTGAATCCGATTGAGACTCTGTTCGTGGTGGATGCCATGACCGGGCAGGACGCTGCGAACACAGCCAAGGCATTCAATGATGCATTGCCACTGACTGGTGTAGTCCTCACTAAGGC
>DORE01000033.1:0-7125 GCA_003514305.1 Gammaproteobacteria bacterium
CATTGATTATGTCTTTCACTGAGTCAAGAATTTTTTCCCGTCATATGCGGGTAAGAGTAGCCTCCTTTTTATGGTTGTTAGGGCCGCAGTTATGTCTCAATGCTTCCGTTCCAGATTTAATGAACAACGAATTTACGTTATTTAATGGACATGCATACAAGATAATTACCACGCCAATGTCGTGGGCTGGGGCTGAAGAGTATGCAGTCTCTAATGGCGGTAGATTACTTGTGATTAATTCCTTCCAAGAGAATCTATTTGTCGAGAGACTTATGTCGGATTTCGGGCAAATCGCACCTGACGGAGGTGGAGCTGAATATCATTGGCTTGGTGCATCAGACTCTCTTAATGAAAATGACTGGACTTGGGTTGATGGCTCAACACTTAAAACAACAAAAATTAATGGTAGGGCATTCTGGGGCGATGGCGCTGGCCATGGATTAGGAGATAGCGAGCCGGATAATTTTAATAATCAAGATTGTCTATCGATGGCAGTTACAGCGTGGCCAGCGGCTAATCCAGGCTTCTTCGGATCGGCAGGTCAGTGGAATGATATTGACTGTGGTAACAAACTAAATTTCATAGTCGAATATTCCGTTGATGCTAATTATGCCGATGGTCTACTAAACGCAGAAAATATAATCGTCGGAGACAAGAGGTATCGAGCAGAATTAAAACTAATGGAGTGCGTGTCTATCTGCTTTCAAGTTTTAAACGCTATGGAAGTCGAAAATTTAAGTCAATCATCGATGAATAGCGCTACTGAAGATATCCTCAGGTTACGAAAAGTAAACGTAGGAGCAACATCCTATGACGTCTCGCTCAAACTTACCGATCCGGATAACTTAATCTTCACACTAGACTCTGCAATTGAAACGTTTTCGACGACAGCGGTGCCCACTGAATCATGGGTAACAGCCACAATGGAACAGGTCGGCTTGGACGCAGATAAATTTCAAAAGGTTGTGGACTACGCTTTTGGAGAAGGGCAAAACACTCAGGGGCTCGTGATGGTAAGGCACGGATCAATCGTCTTCGAAAGATATGCTGAAGGTGCTGACAAAAATTCAATGGCGACCTCTTGGTCGACTGCCAAATCCTTCACTAGCGCTTTAGCCGGAATTGCAATTGATAAGGGATTCGTTTCTTCTGTTGACACATCTGCAGCTGAGTTCATTAACGAGTGGGCAGAAGATGAGAGGAAGAACATCACTGTAAAAGATTTGTTACTCATGTCTTCAGGACTTCGGGAAGATGGAAATGATAGCACTAGCATGTATGTTGGTGTAAAAGATGAAAACGATCAATACAAGGCTGTGGATAATGTTTCATTCTCTATTAATAGATCAGTCAATCCAGAGCGGGCTAGGTGGTTAGACGCCGGTTACACCTGGAATTATGCGAATGCTGACACTCAACTCATTGGTGAAATTATCGAGCGATCAACTAATAAATCCTTGTTTGATTTCGCGCAAGACAATTTATTCTCAAAAATCGGCATTAAAACTGTGTGGTGGACTGATTCATTCTCAAATTATATGCCTTGGTGTTGTCTAGATATGACGAGCAGGGATTTTGCCCGTTTTGGTTTGTTATATGCTCGTGATGGTAAATGGGGAGACGCTCAACTTGTTCCGATCGATTACGTCATAGAATCAACAAGACCTTCAATTGTAATAACGGAAGACCTTCAAACAGGATATGGATACCAATGGTGGACGGATAGATCTGGAGATTGGTTTGTTGCCAAAGGGAGTAGGAACAATAATATATATGTCCATCCAGGGTTAGATATCGTAGTTGTTAGAAATAGCCTTTACACACGAGTTGGCAATTCCCACACTAGGGAGGACGGCTCCTATCACTCAACAGAATTTCCTGCTAACTGGGATGATATCGAGTTCTTCAACTTGGTTATCGAGTCAGTAAATTAGATAGTCAATTACTGTTAAAATACAGTTTTCAATGATTTATCAGTGTAGACAAAAATCTTGTTCTTTTGGCCTGCGACACGATGTCGCACCTTATGTCCTTCAGTCTGCTGCTCAAGTAAAGTAAGGCTGTTGTTTACCGGCAGGAAGGGGGGTTGAGGGATATGGTTATGACCGCGATTTCCAAGTGGTTCAAAAATTTGAGTTCTCTCGGCGTTAGAGAAAGTTTTCCGTCGGGGATTCTCAGAGTGGGATTGCAACGACTCCTGTTGCTCCGAATTTTTGTCACTTTTCTGAGCGTGCTTGCACTTGCTATTTTTGAAAACCTTACCAGCGTTTCTCTTCCACTGCCCCTTATGGCTTTTTTACTGATAGCGCTGGGCTTATCCCTGTTCGCTGGGTTCTGGCGATTAAAAACTGCGACTGTCATCAGTCATTTAGAGTTCCTTGGACATCTGCTGATAGATGTCCTTGTGCTGGTCGTGCTGCTGAGCGTGGCAGGAGGCGCGAGTAATCCATTAATCTCCTATTTGTTGGTTTTGCTGGCGATAGTTGCAACCTTACTGCCACCGATTTTTGCCCTAATTTTCGCCATGTCCGGTATTTTGATTTACAGCTTCTTTCTGATCCGAGACCTTAACGTGGACCACAATGACTCGATGGTATCGGCCCAGCAGGGCCAGATATTTGAACTACATCTGGTCGGTATGTGGATCATTTTTTCAGTCAGTGCGATTCTGATTTCATTCTTCTTGACCCGCTTGTCAACTGCGATCAGAGAGAGGGAGATCATGCTTTCAGAAGTTAGAGAGAATGAACTTCGTAATGAGCAGCTTGTTGAGATCGGTATGCTGGCGGCAGGTACAGCTCATGCGATCGGAACCCCTTTGTCGACGATGTCGGTATTGCTCACTGAAATAGACCTGTCACTTCAGGAACGAATAAATGTCGGCAGTCTTAAGGCAGATATCTTGACGTTACGCCAGCAATTGAGTCGTTGCAAGAGGTCATTGAATGAGTTGGTTCGCTACTATCAGAAAGACAATCTAGAGGAGAAAGAGCATTGGCCGCTGTCGGAATTCGTCTCTGAGCTCACGGACTACGTCACTAATATCCATCCGCTGACCCAAGTTGACTTCGTTATGAACACCAACGAGGACCCGCAACTGACTGGTGAATTAAGCTTAAGGCATGCTGTTATCAATATTATTGAAAACGGAATTATTGCCGCCGCTCAGAAAGTAGAAGTCCGAATTTCAATTCCGGGAGGTTCTGCTCTGGAAATTCTTGTCACTGACGATGGCCCGGGTATACCGGCTGAAGTGATGGAGAAGATGGGCGAGCCTTTTATCTCGACTAGAAAGGGCAGCATGGGTCTAGGAATTTTCTTGGCACATGCGGCAGTACAGCGTTTAGGTGGTGAGATAGAAATGTACAATCTCGAGCAAGGTGGAGCGACAACCCTGATCACATTTCCTTTGCTGTTGGAAAACAAAACAATATGAGCATGAACAAAAAGCCGGAACAACTCTTACTTGTTGAAGATGACGAGGCTTTCGCCCGAGTACTTTGCAGGGCGCTCGACAGACGCGGGTTTGAAGTGCGATATGCCCCGGACCTGAATTTTGCTTTACAGTTGATCGAACAGGATCGGTTTGATTTGGCGATATTGGATCTCAATCTGGGTGGCGGAACTTCCATGGAGTTGATTAAACCAATAAAGGAGTCAAACCCTGAGATACGCACGCTGATTCTTACTGGATATGCCAGTATCGCTACGGCTGTAGAGGCGATTAAACTCGGGGCAGACAACTATCTCGCAAAACCCGCCGACGCTGACGAGATACTCGCTGCACTCTTAGCTCGCGAGGAGTTGGAAAAACAAGAGTTGGTTGCAGTTGGAGGGTTAGCAACAATGTCTGTGAAACGCCTCGAGTGGGAACATATTCAAAAAACCTTGCAGGCAAATCACGGAAATATCTCTGCCACTGCAAGGCAGCTGAATATGCACCGCCGAACTCTTCAGAGGAAACTGCAGAAGCGGCCGGTTCGCACCTAGGTGTTTCGCATTTGCAGAGAGGGTAATGGTGGACTCACCAGGACTCTAACTTGAGACCGACAGATTATTAAGCAGGAAGTTAAGCAGCTCCAAGGGCGGGATTGTCTAGTGGCTGTCTACTCCGTGAGTGTTGCGGTTGGTGCTTGCCAGTCACCGGAGGAAATGGCTTCGGTGGGTTGGTATGCGCGTATCACATAGTTCCAGCCTTCTGGGGCTGGAATACAATTCACGCTTGTCTCACTACATCCACCGAGTTGGATTCGATAGCTGCCATCTTCTCGCGGCGTAGCATTGGCACTGTTAAGGGCATTTACGCCAACGAACGCATTCGGCACCATAAAGCCTCGGGCGTTATATACAGTTACGGACCAGAATGCATTCACAGGCACGTCTACGAGAATCAACTCGTGTGGCTTGTTCTCATTGCCGGGTAATGGACTGCCACCGAAATAGGCAGCTTCAGATCTGGGTAATGCGCCCCATCCTGTCGCGGAAACGATTAGTTGGGCAACTGGATCAATCTCATTTCGTTTTCCCGCGAAGAGGCCAAGATTGCCTCGCGAGAGGGCTCCAAGTCTCAGGAGGCTTAGCCGTGTTGCATTGAGGCTTTCGGTATCATAGTCGGGAATGATGAACTCGCCCTGTGAATCTTGCTCGGTGCTGACCAGGTCCTGCAGCTCGTTCGCATAGGCGATGTCGTCAGCATCAGAAGAGTTCGCAAATATCCTTATAATCACAACAGCATAGCGCGTTCCGACATCGTCAATATTGAAGGTATGAGACCCTTCATGATAAATATCAATTGTGTAGCTGTCTTGGGATAAGACCTGGGCAGAGACGTATCGGCCATCGGGTGCTTCCGGCAACGATATCGTCACTGCGCCGGCGTCCATGTCGAACACTCCGGAAGAATATAGCGTGTCAAGGTTCATACGAATGACAGTCTGATTCTCCAGATCGGTTGGCTGACGTTGATGCAGAATAGAGCCCAGCTCATTTCGGGCAATAAGATCATTCATATACCGGTCAGATTCCGCCCGGACAAAGTTGTGTGGGCCGACGAAGACTGATTGTGCGTAAACTGTACCGCACAAGAGCAAGCTTGTTGCAACGCTGAACATGATCTTCATGATGGTTTGTATTTTGATTCGATGGTTCTGGCTAAGGACATGGCTGGAGACATGGTTACCGTTCTTGTGTAGAGCTACTCAAAGGAGTGATGCAGCTGTTGTGAAAAAATTAACGGGGGAATTGGTGGGCCTTCCAGGACTAGAGCCTGGGACCGACGGATTATGTCTTCCTCGAAGGCAATCAACCACAACTCACTACAACAACCTGCATCACGTTAGCCATTGTACCACCGGGCTTTATTAGTTGCCTGCTATTGTAATCATTTGTGGTCAGTTGGGCCGCAGTGGTCCAAATAGGCCCCCATCCCGAAGTGAAAGGGGTACCCGCCGATTAAATTAATGGTGTGTCGAGTCCCAATCACGGATGGGATATGATAAAACTTCAGAGTAGGCACCTTAGGAATACGTTAGTAGTAATCTACGAATTTACTAACCAATTTTGAGAGAGCAGTAAATGAAGCGAATCACAATCCCACTGGAATCAGGCATTTCACTTTCTGCACTTGAAGGAGGAGATGGCCAGCCCCTCATAATGATTCCTGGATGGTCACAAACGGCTAACGAATGGACAGTGAATGCAGAGGCAATCACTTCTTGCCGCAGAGTTATTGCCTTGGACATGCGTGGTCACGGTGAGAGTGATACTCCCGGATACGGTTACAGAGTTTACCGCCTCGCCAAGGACTTGCATGAAGTTTTAGAGCGTCTGGCTCTAACATCTGTCGATCTTATGGGCCACTCGATGGGTTGTGCTGTTATATGGGCATATCTGGATCTTTACGGTCCAAGCAAGATAGAGCGTTTGGTATTAGTAGACCAAGCCCCATGCATGTTTCCCCGTGAGGATTGGGAAGCTGCAGAAAAATCTCACTACGGATGTTTCTATGAAGACTCAAGTGGTGTTGAGGAATTCGCTGCTACTGTGACCGCTTCAACAGATCTGGTGAGTACCGTGGAGTTGTTGAAGGGGCTATTTAGCCCAGGCTTTTCGGAGGAATCCATTCGATCGGTTGCTGAGGAAAATTTAAAGTTCCCAAGGGATCATGCTTCTGAGCTTCTTCGTGATACTGCCTTCGGTGACTGGAGAGACGTAATTAAGCGAATTGAGCTTCCAACTCTGGTGGTTGGGGGAGAAGGATCAATGTTCTGCAGTGCTTCCCAACGGTGGATAGCGTCTCAAATTCCTGGTTCCGAACTGGAGGTATTTACTGAGGCTGAAGGGGGGAGCCATTTCATGTTTCTTGAGAACCCTGACTTATTCAATGCGAAGGTAATTTCTTTTCTAAGGAATGAACGTGGCGCCTGATATATTTTTATTATCAGTACTAAGGAGAAAAACATGTATCGTCTGAGGTTTATCGCCCTGCTCGCCGGGACTTTGCCAGTTCTAACGGCTCTCGCTGACGACAGCGGTTCCATCGTTATCCCCAAGCGCGAAATAAATCAAGTGCTATTACAGGGCTTGGACAGACTGGCTGATGGCCGAGCCGTTAGTGACATTGTGGTCAGGCATCTGAATGTCGGCGAAGAAAACCTGGGTGTATCCGTAGTCCAGCGCAGAAAGGTCGAAGTAGTGAATTCCACTTCAGGAATTGCCCATCCAGACCTTGACGAGATTTACTATATACTTTCTGGCACCGGCACTATGGTTACCGGCGGCGAGTTCGTTGACATGGAATCCAGCGTCAGCTCTTTGCTAGGTCCGATGGAGCGTGGTGAGATTCGAGGTGGTGTGGAGCAATACGTTGAGCCCGGCGACATCGCCATCATTCCCAAAGGCATGCCCCATGGCTGGCTCAAGATCGATACCGATGCAATTAGTTACATTATCTTCCGTGGCGACCCTAATAAAGTGATGCAGGAAAAAACCGAGTAACTGCTATTCGTAACATAGTTGATATGCTGATATTGCATTGGGCTTTGGGAAACAAATAGACACGATTTTTTGCTTTCAGGTCTTTCGACGAAATGCAATGCTCAGGCCCGTAGTTAAATACTTGGAGAA
>DORE01000033.1:7528-7776 GCA_003514305.1 Gammaproteobacteria bacterium
TTTTTTTACTGGCAAAAAAGGAACCCCATTGTATCTTCTGCTCTAACCTTTCCTGGGAGGAGCCAGTGAAGCTTAGTTTTGACCGATTCTTTCTTTAAACAAATACGTTACAAGGGCGAGATAAGAGTGGACTAAGAATTTTGCCAAGAATTTCCCAGTATTCATTTGTCTACTTCTAATAAGGATTAGAAATCAAATATGATACCTAATTATCCTGTGCTGCTTGTATTCCTGTTCTCAAGTGCTTG
>DORE01000033.1:8105-8845 GCA_003514305.1 Gammaproteobacteria bacterium
GCTGAACAAGCGAAGTACGAACAGGCTGATACCACCCAGACCACCGTGCCGCCCAGTTCGGAGATTCAAGATAGTGGCGTCATGCCACTGTCGGCGTTCTTCGGAGCGGATAATGCTTTCCCCCCCTTGGCTAACCGTCGTATTTGCGAGGGTGCCGAGGGCGGCGACGGTATGCCGCTTGTGTTTTCTCATCAACTCGACATAAGCACCTTGCAGCCCGGAGATTTCAGAATTACGAGGGCTGACGGCAGCACAGGTAGTCTTGTGTGTGTGACGCCCATGCCCGCTTTAGATGAAGGTGAGCTGCGCACGATCTTGCTGATTGGCGAATACGGCTCAGCCGAGAATCAGCCGGTGCATGTAGACATCGTCGGTAACCTGCTTTCCATTGACGGGTTTCTTAACTTCCGTAGTAGCAGCACGACAGTGATAGCACTGGAGGAAGGTCCCGCCCTTATTTACGCAGAGGTCGTGCCGGAAAGCCAGTGGGACCTTGGAAAGGCGCAATCTACGGGACTACGATTTGGCGCTCCCGGCGACGGCTGCCCGGAGGCTACGCGACAAGTGGTTCGTGTCGTCTGGGCGGGAGGCATTACGAAGCCAGGCGGTGATGAAATTGATGATGTAGAACGCCTAGCTTACAAGGTCTTCGTGGAAGATGACGCAGGAAAGTTGAAGATGATTGTGCCCTTCGCAGTAGCTGATCTGCGTGATGGTGATAACAATCATGAACTCTGTCT
>DORE01000236.1 GCA_003514305.1 Gammaproteobacteria bacterium
ACATCAGTCAAAAAGCCCGGTGTGAGCAGCATGGCACCGGCCACGGCAAGCAACATCCCTTCAACGATCTCCTGGGCGGGTAACTGCCCCTGTCGTATCCGATCATTCGCCCGAAGCAAGGTTGAAAAGCCCTGTTGTTTTAGTACCTGTACTCCGATAACGGCAGTCAGAACAACCATCAGCAGCGTCTGGATACCTCCAATCCGGTCAGCGACCTCGAACAGCAAGAACATTTCCAGTAACGGAACGACGATGAAGACAACAAAGGCATAAGGCATTAAAACTCCTGATTTACAATCAACCAAGCTCCTATCATGATAGCTCGAATGACGACCTTCAACCGGAAAGATGTCGGCGAATTGAATAAAAGCGAAAGAATCTGGCAAGTAGTGGGCTGTATCCCACGCGGCAAGGTCGCAACTTACGGGCAGGTAGCGCGCCTGGCCGATCTGCCCGGCTATGCCCGCTATGTGGGATACACAATGAAAATGCTGCCCAGCGGCACCAAAATTCCCTGGTTCCGGGTAGTGAACTCGAAAGGCCAGCTTTCTTTTCCAAAACAAAGTGCGCAATATCAGGCTCAGCAGGAAAAATTGGAAGCAGAAGGCGTTGTTTTCAGCAAAGGTAGGTTCTGTCTGCAAACGTATATTTGGACAACTGACTGAGGCCCACCTTTTTTGGCCGCGTGCTAACCATGCACCCGACTCTGTGCCCCAGACAATCAGTCCACAGCGTCTGTTTCGCTCGCCTTGCTCCAGGGTGCTACCTTGATCAGGAGCAGCAAGCCGGGGACAGCAAGGGCCATACAAATATAAAAGAACGATGTGTAACCAATGGCCTCGACAATCACGCCCGATCCGGCACTGGCTAAGGTCCGCGGCAAAACACTGATAGCCGTCAGCAGCGCCAGCTGCGTCGCAGCAAATTCAGGCGAAGTAGACCTGGCGATAAAGGCGACAAGTGCCGCGCTACCCAACCCTACCCCCACGTATTCTGCTGACATCACTGCGGCCAAAGCCCATTCATTGACTCCTATCTCAGAAAGCAGTGCAAAGCCAAAAATTGTCACAACTTGAACGGCACCAAAAATCCACAGAGCTCGGTTAATGCCAAGTTTGATCATCCACACGCCCCCCAGTAAGCCGCCGACCACAGATCCCCATAGCCCAGCATTCTTTGCTACCAGACCAATCGTGGTGAGGCTGTATCCAAGATCAATAAAAAAAGGGGTTTGCAGTGCAACCGCCATGTTGTCGCCCAATTTGTAAAAGAACATAAACAGTATGATCAGGGCCGAGCCGCCCCATTGGTTACGCGCGACAAACTCTGTAAATGGCTCCATCACTGCTTGTCGCAAACTGCGAGGCTCATTGATGAACTGCTCCTCCTTGAAGAAAAAAGTAGCCGTAATCCCAACCAGCATAAAGCTCCCGATCACAAGAAACACAAAGTCCCACTCAAAGCGATCAGCGAGGACCAAGCCGAGTGCCCCCGGCACAAGACCGGAGATGCGATAGGCCTGCACATGAATCGAGTTCCCCAGACCGAGCTCGGTATCGGACAATAATTCACGACGATAAGCATCAAGCACAATGTCTTGGCTCGCCGAAAAAAACGCCACTATGACGCAAACTGAGGCAATCACACCCACTGAGTTTTGGGGCTGCAACCAGCCCAATCCAGATATGCTGAGCAGCAGAGCAATTTGCGTAATCAGCACCCAACCTGTCCGCCGTCCAAGTAGTGGCGGCAGATACCGATCCATCAACGGTGCCCACACAAACTTCCAGTTGTATGGCAACAGAATCAGTGAGAACAGCCCGATGGTGACGAGATCAATACCCTCGGTACGCAACCATGCAGGCACGACCAACAGCACGTAAAACGGGAAGCCCGAAGCCAAGCCCGTGAATACACAGACCAACATTTTGGGGCTGAAAATACTCGCCCAAATATCGACGGGCTTGTCATCTGCTGTCGTCACGAAATTACCGGCCTGTCTGCACTCAATCGCGAAAGTTGTTGTACTGAAGCGGGATGTCCAGACTGGCTTCCTTGAGCATGGCAATGACGCCCTGCAAGTCGTCTCGTTTCTTGCCGCTCACTCTCAGTTTCTCGCCCTGAATAGCGGCTTGAACCTTGATCTTGGTTTCCTTAATCATTTTCACCAACTTTCGCGCCAGATCTGACGCGATACCCTGCTGCACCAGCACCCTCATGACAGATTTCTGACCAGACGATTCCACACCGCCTTCTTTGAGTGCTTTGATATCAATCCCGCGCTTGACCAGCTTGGCTTTCAGAATATCCAGCATCTGACGATTCTGGAAGTCAACTTCGGCGCTCAACAGAATTTCAGAGCTGGCTGTCAGCTCGTAGAGCGCTTCGACTCCCTTAAAATCGAAACGGGTACCAATCTCTCGATTCGACTGGTCTACCGCATTCCTAACTTCTTGCATATCCACTTCGGACACGATATCAAATGAAGGCATCCCTCTCTCCTAAGACTCAAATCTCTGAGAACCATTGTCACTGTCATGTGATTGTCAACCGGGCATGAACTAACCGCTCTGCCTTGGATTTCACAGCCCCGACCGGAGTTTATCATCCGCGTCCACATTTAATCACTATCAGGCATGTCATGAAGGATATAGGCCTTAATGATTGCCAGAGTCTGCCGGGAATGAAACACGCAATTCGTCTGCGCTGACTTTTGATCGATTGATCTGAACGGACGCAATTGTCGCGAGCGCGTTGCTGCCTCACTGCGCCCGGCAAACCCGCTTGATGACGGAAAGCAAGCCAGAAAGTGCTACACTGAAGAAGTCTAACTTTCCGCTCACCCGAAGGCTGATAAACTCTGCTTTAAGGCTGTGCCGTGCTCTGGGTTTAACTTTTGATTTCACAAAGACCTTTTTTGCTTTTGCTTTTGTTGACGCTTTTAGCGGTGGCATCAGTGCTGTTCTCGCTCCTCAGTGGAAGCGTTACCCTGTCATTGCATGATTTGCTGAACGCGCCCTTTGCTAGCGAGGAAAGCCTGCAGCTGCAAATTGTTCGAGAGATTCGCCTACCCCGCACCATGGCTGCGTTTTTAGTGGGCGGCCTGCTCTCGCTTTCGGGCGTCATAATGCAGATTCTGCTGCGAAACGCTTTGGCCGACCCTTTTATTCTTGGTGTCTCAGGAGGAGCAGCGGTTGGCGCGCTGACCGCAATCTTTCTTAGTAGCAGCGTATTCTGGCTTTACCAAAGCGCCTTCGGTGGTGCCCTCCTCTCAATCCTTCTGGTCTTTGCTCTCGCAAATGCCGGTAAGCGCTGGTCGGTGACTCGGTTGCTGCTCACCGGCGTTGTCGTTTCATCAGGATGGGGTGCGCTGATAAATCTTCTCCTTACAACCAGCAGCGGAAACACGGTCCAGAGCATGCTGTTCTGGCTGATGGGTGATCTCAGCCATAGCCAGGCCAGCTGGCATTCATGGGCATTGTTGCTCGCCGGTCTTGGGGGAGGGCTTGCCTTAAGCCGAGCTCTCAATGTGCTGGTTCAGGGCGACCAAAACGCGCAAACCCTCGGGGTGAAGGTTGAGGCATTGAGGATCACGCTCTACCTTGCTGCATCAATACTCACCGCGAGTGCTGTGGTTATAGCAGGCTCTGTCGGCTTTGTCGGA
>DORE01000085.1 GCA_003514305.1 Gammaproteobacteria bacterium
AGGTACGTAGCGCAGATTGTCGGTGAAACCGTACCGAAAGTAGTTATGCTGCCGCTCCTCTTTATTATCAGCAGTTTTATTGCCTTCTCAATTGGATCGAGCTGGGGAACGTTTGCGATTATGATCCCGCTTTCGATGGAGATTGCATTGTCTCTTGGCTTGTCACCATCGCTATTCTTGGCTGCAGTTCTGTCCGGTTCTGTTTTTGGTGACCATGCATCCCCAATCAGTGACACTACAGTCGTTTCGTCCATGGCAGCAGCTACTGATCATATCGATCATGTCCGTACTCAGCTACCTTATGCTCTTTTTTCCGCGGGGATTGCGACTGTAGGATTTCTCCTGCTCGGAATCATTTTGCTCTAATTAGGGACGAATGGATTTGGGTTGGAGATTGGATAACAAGTTTGCACGGTATTACAGTGAGCATAAATAGAGCGGAAGCGGGCTTAGAATGAGGACTCGACATTAAAATGATCGTGAAACGTATTTCAGCCGAAAAAGCAAGAGACATGCTAAAGACAAGGCCTAATATCCAGATAGTGGATATCCGCGATGCCCACTCATTTGGTGCGTCACACATTCCAGGTAGCACCCATCTATCAGAGCAGAATATCGAGGAATTCATAGAGGAGACGAGATCTGACACCGCGTTAATTGTGATGTGTTACCACGGCATCTCAAGCCAAAGCGCCACCGCTTACTTATCGAGTCGAGGGTTTATTGAGACTTACAGTATGGACGGCGGATTCGAAGCGTGGAAACTGCTTTGCGAAGGATTGAGGCATTGAGCTCGAGGGATCGGCATTATCTGCATGCTAAATAACTCATGATGGCTCTTCAGCGTCATGCTTATCTAATTTACGCTTTGCGGTCATTATAATTACCATGTAGATCATGTTAGCCATAGCCCAGGCGAACAATTCGAACGGCCACAGTCGATGCGATCCTGAGTCATAAATTCGGCCAGTGGCTATGACGACTAGCCATAGCAACAATGCAGCCAGGGGAAATATGGCGAGGTAGCGCCATCGCCCAGGCCATTGGCGCAACGCGGCTAATGGGAGTGCCGCGCTTGCAATCAGTGTGGCAAGGACAATAACTGCGATAACGAAATTCCAAAAGACCGCCTGACTATGTTCGAGTGCCACAGCAGAGCCTTCCGAAGCCACTAACAAAGAACTGTACGTCAGCAGTAACAGCAGA
The DNA here is from genome assembly GCA_003514305.1 of Gammaproteobacteria bacterium. Taxonomy (GTDB): domain Bacteria; phylum Pseudomonadota; class Gammaproteobacteria; order Pseudomonadales; family Pseudohongiellaceae; genus UBA9145. The sequence goes on from DORE01000085.1 coordinate 1,207, forward strand.
ATAGCTAAAATGACAGAAGCATTTAAATATCTTTCATACGACCGGCGCATGGGGGGACATACTAGCTAAATCTGTGGGCCTTGCCCATAGGAACCACTCTTGGGCATCATAGGTAGTCGCGAGTAAGTTATTAAGGAAAACAAGGAATGGTTGATTTACACACGCTCAACGACATTTATGAAAAAGAAGTTAATCTAAAATATCAGCTTTATAATGGTTTGTTCCTGACTTTGCCGCTAGATGCCGTAGAGCAGACCGGCTTACTGCTACCACTTTTAGAGCAGGCATGCGATCAAGGTTTGCAATTAGGGCAATCACCAGAACGGATCATCAGAGATTTCTTCCAAACTCATCGAGCACACTTTACCGAAGGTAAACAGATTCAATTCCTTTTTAAGGTAATTCAATATGTAGAAAGGCAGGTTGTTCTTATTGATGCCCTTGAGGATGCAGCTTATGCAGAAATCCATCAGACAGAAAAGAGTAACCGTCTGCGTCAACTCATCCACCAGGTTTCGCTAGAAGGTCTAGATGAAGAGTTTAAAATCTTGCTGCGCGACTTTGGTGCGAGAGTAATACTAACTGCACATCCAACTCAGTTTTATCCAGGCCCCGTATTGGCAATCATCACTGATCTGACTGCTGCAATTAAGCAAAGCGACGTCAATAAAGTTCGTGATCTTCTGCAACAGTTGGGCAACACTCCGTTTTTTCAAAAATTAAAGCCATCGCCGTTTGAAGAAGCCACTCAGCTAAGCTGGTATCTAGGCAATATTTTTTATTCAGCATTTAACGAAATTTCTGATGATTTACTGCACTACCTCGACAGTGACGAGGGAACGAATGATGGAACGCAGCTTCTGAGTATCGGTTTTTGGCCTGGTGGCGATCGTGACGGAAATCCTTTCGTTACCGTCGATGAAACAAGACAGGTCGCCGAGCGATTAAGGTTTATTGTTCTTGAATGCTACCGTAACGAGCTTCGGTCGCTAAAGCGGCGCCTAAGTTTTAGAGGAGTATTTGAAGCACTAGAAAGTCTAGAAATATCCTGCCAACGAGAGTTGACCGGCGAAGAACAGCAAGCTTTTGGAAGCGTCGAAGAACTCCTGAGCAAGCTGGAAGAAATCGGTAAGCTCATTCAGCTGCGTTATCAGGGACTCTACCTGGAGAAACTGGCTTCATTTCAGCGCAAGGTAAGAATGTTTGGTTTCCACTTTGCCAGTCTCGATATCCGGCAGGATTCCCGGGTAATTCAAAAGACTCTGGAGAGCGCATTAAAAACCATACCCGATGGGTGGTATGAAAGGTTCAAAGTGCTCTCAGAATCAGAACAAATAGATGCACTTCTACGGATAGACAAAAATGTCTCATCCGCTTCACTCAAGGAGCCTGTCGAAAATGACACTATAGAATCGATGAAACTGATTCGGGAGATTCAGCTGAAGAATGGGGAGCTTAGTATCCATCGATATATCATCAGCAACTGCCGTAGCCCAAGAGATATCGTTCATGTTGTTGCGTTATTTAGACTGGCAGGATGGAAAAATAGTCTGAGTGTAGACATTGTGCCTTTGTTCGAGACCATCGACGATTTAAAGACGGCCGACCGAACCATGGCAGAGCTGTATGAAAATCCAGCATATAATCAGCATCTGCGAGGCAGAGATAACCAGCAAACAGTCATGCTCGGGTTCTCCGATGGAACAAAAGATGGTGGTTATCTGATGGCCAATTGGGCAATCTATTGTGCTAAAGAATCGATCACGTCAGCATCCAGAAGTGCCGGCGTCAAAGTGACCTTTTTTGACGGAAGAGGCGGACCACCTGCTCGAGGTGGTGGGAATACATATAAATTTTATGCCGCTCTTGGCCAAGAGATAGAAAACACTCAAATTCATCTTACCGTGCAGGGGCAAACAATCAGCTCTTACTACGGAACTGATACTGCCGCTCGACATAATCTTAACCAATTGCTTGCAGCTGGTTTAGAAAGCAACATGTTTCAGAAATCTGAAAGAGAATTGGACAGCAGGCAGCGGGAATTGATTCAAAGATTGGCTGCGATCAGCCATGAGAAATATCTTTCGTTTAAGTCACATCCATTGTTTTTGCCCTATCTGGAAGAAATGAGCACTCTGCATTACTACGCTCAGTCGAATGTCGGCAGCAGACCTTCTAAAAGAGGACAAGCAGATAGCCTGAAATTTGAAGACTTGAGAGCCATTCCTTTTGTGGGCGCCTGGGCACAATTAAAGCAGAACGTCCCAGGATATTTCGGTTTGGGAACCGCATTAAAAATGATTGAGGAGCAAGGCCAGCTTAGTCAATATCAATCATTGTACGATGAGTCGAAGTTCTTCGAGGCGATGATCAGTAACAGTATGCAAAGTATGTGTAAAAGTATTTTTAAGCTCACCGCCCACATGGAAAAGAACGAAAGGTTCGGAGAATTCTGGCGTTTAATCAAGCAAGAGTATGATCTAAGCAAAGAAATGGCGCTAAAGGTGTCCGGGCAAAAAGAGCTACTTGAAGACAATCCAATTAGTCAGGCGAGCATCAAACTTCGAATGAATATCGTGCTGCCGCTGCTTGTGATTCAACAGTATGCACTTACTCGGGTTAACGACCTCGCCAATTCCGAAATAGCGCGGGATGAGAAGAATCTGTTGCAAACATATGAAAAAATGATTGTGCGTAGCCTTTTTGGTAATATTAATGCCTCACGTAACTCCGCCTGAGCGTGATCTAAAGCGTGAATTCTACTGGCGCTCCGGGACCGAGGGGAATACCAAAAATTACCCACACTACTGTGATAAAGATTCCAGATAAGAGAAGCAGCAGCGAATATGGCAGCATCGTAGCAGCCAGGCTTCCGAGACCAAAGTCCTGTTGCCATCTTTGGCAAAATACGAGAATTAACGGAAAGTAGGGCATCAAAGGCGTAATTATATTGGTGGCACCATCTCCGACACGATAAGCAGCAGTACTCATTTCCGGGCTTAGACCAAGTAACATGAGCATAGGCACCAGAACCGGAGCTAATAAAGCCCACTTTGCGCTGGCTGAACCGATGAAAAGATTGATCGATGCGCCAAACAAAATGATGAAAGCCAGAAGGAGAGAGTCTGGCAGCCTGGAACCCTGAAGTATAGCAGCGCCCTTTATAGCGAATATCAAACCAAGATTAGACCAATTGAACATCGCGACAAAGTGAGCCGCAGCAAAAGCCAGAACTAGATAATACGAAAGGTCACTCATGGACTCACTCATCATTCGAACCACATCTCGATGAGAGGTAACAGAGCCTGATGCGGAGCCATAAGCCCAGCCACTAATCAGGAACAGAATGAAAAAACCTGCAACCAGGGACTGAAATAGAGGGTTCAAACGCGCCTCAGGGTTGGCGTATTCGTCTATCAAAGGAGTGCCAGGTATCACACACAAAGAAACCCAGAAGAAAATAATCGCTAGACATGCCAATCCTGCTCGCTTTAACCCGCGAACCTCCTCAGGTAAAAGTGGTGCGCCAGGTTCTTTTATATTCTGTGACGTATGGTTTTCTGCATTGACCGCAGAAATAGGAGGCAATCGAGGCTCAATGATCTTATCTGTAACAAACCAAATAACCGGCAAGAAAGCGAACGTCATTCCAATGATAAAGTAGGCATTACCCGCGATGTTTGCATCCCAAGACGGCAAAATGCTCTCTGCCGCCGCTTCTGTTATCCCGAACAGCAAGGCATCAAGTTGTCCCGGTAGCAGGTTGGCTGAAAAGCCTCCTGATACGCCGGCAAAAGCGGCGGCGATGCCGGCAATAGGATGGCGCCCAGCCGCAGAAAAGACAACACCAGCCAATGGAATTAAAACAACATAGGCGGCATCTGCGGCAAGATTCCCGACCATTCCAATCAAGGCCACAGCCGGAGTAAGAAGGATTCTAGGAGCTCGCGCTACAGCTCCAGACATCGCTGAGGCAAACAGGCCCGTGCGCTCCGCAACTCCTGCGCCCAGCATTACCACAAGAACGTATCCGAGAGGATGGAATCCGGCAAATGTCTCCGGCATTTCAACTAGTAAGCGGCGAATATTTCCTGCTGAAAGCAAGCTCTCTGCGTTGATTCTGACCGCGTTGCCTAGATCATCAACCTGAGTTGGATGGATCGCAGAGACCCCAATGGCGGCAAGTACCACGCTAATTATTACGACTGCGGCGATGCAATAAAAAAATATGAAAACAGGATCAGGCAGTCGGTTCCCGGAGCGTTCTATCCATGCCAAAATTCCTCTCATCTCAGAGGGGTGCTTAAGGTCTGTGTTCATATTTTAGCCTTCAAAAATGATTGTCAAACAGCGGTCTATCGCAATTGGCGATAAAAATCCCGCAAGTCCTTTACATAAAAATCTGGCTGCTCAAGCGCAGCGAAATGCCCCCCTTGCGGCATGACAGTCCAATGTTTGAGATCATAGGCGGCCTCAACCCACACCTTTGGCAGGATATAAATTTCCGCGGGAAATATAGCCGCACCGGTGGGCACATTAATGAATTCCATTGGTTTGAGAGGCGCAGTATTGCGATTCTCATAGTAGATCCGCATTGAAGAGGTAATGCTACCGGTAAACCAGTATATTGAGATATTGGTCAGAATCTCGTCTTTACTAAAAATACTGTCGAGATTACCCTTTGTTTCCTGGGACAAATCGCTCCATCCATGAAACTTCTCAACGATCCAGGCAGCGAGTCCAGCAGGCGAATCATTCAAACTATAACCTAAGGTTTGAGGCTTAGTTCCTTGAATCTGCTGGTAACCAACTTCGTTGAGCATGAAAGCGCGTCGAGCAGCCACTTTTGCGGCTTCCTCCGATGGGACAGCGTCTCTGCGCTCAGGGTCGGAGGGGGGGTTAGCAAGCACCATGTTCGAATGTAAACCAATCAAGCGCTCTGGATAATGATTTGCCAAATGGCGGTTAATGATTGCACCCCAATCGCCGCCTGCTAGCGCATAGCGCTCATACCCTAATCGTTCCATGAGGGACGCAAATGTCAAAGCCATTTGTTCAGGACCAAAGCCCTGACTTTTAGGGGCAGACGAAAAGCCGAAACCCGGCAAGGAAGGGGCAATAACATGGAAGGCATCGCTCGCATCACCACCATGCAATTCAGGATTGGTCAACGCTGGGATAGCCTTGTGGAATTCGCTCACTGAGCCCGGCCAACCATGTACCAGCAGGAGAGGGATAGCAGAAGCATGAACAGACTTCTGATGGATGAAATGGAGATCGATACCGTCAAGCTCGGTTCTGTAGTGGTCAAACTCGTTCAGAGAATCCTGCTGCGCTGGCCAGTCGAAATCATTTTGCCAGTACTCAAGGAGCTCTTTAAGGTAGTTCAGCTCCGTACCGTATTCCCAGGTGCTCTCGGATATTTGATCCGGTAGCCGAGCCGCCGCGAGGCGCGTGCGCAGATCATCGACTGCGGACTCTTCAATTTCAATTTTAAAAGGCCTGACGGCGGCATTGCCCTCAGCCATCGGGCTCAATGATTCGAGTTGTTCCATGTCGGCAACCTGGAGCAGGTTCTCTAGTGACAGTGGCAACATGATATCTGGGGCCGCATAAGATTGACATGCCGCCACCGCGAACAAAAAGGAGAGCATGAGATCTCCTCTCAACCTGTTGCTTCTGGTCCCTCTAGCTCGATAAATTCCGTAAGAATCTTGGGTTTTAAAAAAAGGAATCAAACAGTTTTTAAATGGAAGTCGCTCAATCATCTTTCTTTACTTGCCTCGGTTTCGAATGTTTATAGAATCAAAATGATCCGTACTATCATCTCAGGCGTCTTGTGTTAAAAGCAAACCGGGATGGTTTCGAAGGCGGCCTCTAAAAGTGAAGAGCTTAGAGATTCACTCGAGGTATAGTCCGAACAAGATATACGACGCAAACTGCGAGCGTTGAAAAGACAGCTTGCGTGGTCGTGTGACTGCAAGCCAGTAGCCTGTGACACGACTGGTGATCTGTCCGTCAATCTCCCCATCACGCCGTTCTGAGTCGAGAGATCTGAACTGGATAAGTCTCGATTCGACTGGTCTCGATCAGAAACGACGGAATTAAATAGGAAAGACAATATGTTATTTGGAATGAGTAAGAAACCGGTTGAGCTACCTTCTGCCGAGACCGCATTGCAAGATAGGGCCTATCCAAACCAGTTCACCCGCGAACATTTTGTCAATGGACATCCAATAGTGGAGCCCTTACCAGATAATCTGAGCAAAGCTGTGTTTGGTCTCGGTTGTTTCTGGGGCGCAGAACGTCTTTTCTGGAAATTGCCCGGAGTGTTCAGTACGGCGGTCGGCTATGCAGGCGGAATCACTAAAAACCCAACTTATGAAGACGTCTGTAGCGGTAAAACAGGCCACACAGAGGTCGTAAAGGTTTTTTATGACCCCACACTCATTTCTTATGAGCAGTTACTCGCCGCATTTTGGGAGTCGCATGATCCTACCCAAGGCATGCGGCAAGGAAATGACATGGGTACACAGTATCGCTCCGCCATTTATTGTATAGATAATGAACAGTCTTGCGCTGCCAAGAAGAGCCTAAGGCAATTTCAGCAGGCATTGATTGAAAAGGCTTTAGGAGCTATTACCACAGAAATCAAAAGCTTACGCGAATTTTACTATGCAGAAGATTATCATCAACAATATCTTGCCAAAAACCCTGGAGGATATTGCGGCTTAGCGGGGACTGGCGTTTGCTATACTCTTAATTCAAACTCGTAGCCTGGGCAAAGTCCCAAGGAGTTTCACATGGGGTGAGCAGCAGGGCTGCGTGGGCTCAAGATACCGCAAAACGCCGCGCGATACGATTCGACCGTTCAAATTTGGTGGGTGATTCCCTTGACATTTCCTAAAATTGATCCTCTTATCATCGCGATTTCATCCCGCGCGTTATTTGACCTTGCAGAGAGCCACGCTGTTTTTGAACAGCAAGGGCTAGCTGCTTATCAGCATTACCAGATCGAACATGAAGATGAGCCGTTACCACCCGGAGTGGCTTTTCATCTTGTCGAGAAATTATTGAGCCTCAACAAAGTGATTGACGGATCCCCAGTCGAAGTCATTCTTTTGTCGCGAAACAGTGCGGATACGGGACTGAGAGTGTTCAATTCAATTGAACATTACCATCTAAACATAAAGCGAGCTGCGTTTTGCAGTGGAGACAGCCCGTATAGATATATTCAAGCTTTTAACAGCCACTTGTTTTTGTCTACCGATGGTACAGATGTCCGCCAGGCTTTGGAGCTGGGCGTAGCTGCGGCCACGATCCTGCCTTCAGTTAAAACCAACACAAAAGAGCAAATCCTCAAGATCGCGTTCGATGGAGATGCAGTTCTGTTTTCAGATGAGTCTGAAAAAATATTCAAAGACAGAGGCCTAGAGGCTTTTACAGAGAATGAACGCAATACCGCGACTCAGCCACTCGCGGGTGGGCCTTTCAAACCATTTTTGCACGCGCTACAGCAGTTCCAGCTCGCCTTTCCATCAGGCAAAGCTCCAATAAGGACCTGCTTAGTTACGGCAAGAGCGGCTCCGGCTCATGAGCGTGTGGTGCGTACATTACGGGCTTGGAATATCCGCATTGACGAGTCTCTTTTTCTAGGAGGACTGCAAAAAGGTGAGTTTCTTCAGGCCTTTGACGCTGATGTGTTTTTTGATGACCAACAGGGCCATTGCGAGTCTGCGCGTCATCATGTCGCGACGGGCCATGTTCCGAACGGCGTGGCCAATTCGTAAGTTCCTGCCGCGTTTACACCTCAGAAGAAGTTTTTGGTTAGGTCTTTTCGCCGGTCAGTGGGTCAGCCTTTCTCCATAGCAAACTGGCGGTGTGACAATGTTCCACGCTGACACAACCAATGTTCCACGTGGAAATACTACCTATAATTAGAGACTTACTCAGATAAAAGCGCCAGAGACGCATACCTAAATCAAAAATGCAGGGGCGTTATGTTTGGAATGCAAAACCGCGACTTGGCAACGTTGATCTAACGTGCTGCATTGAATGCCAAAAGCGCCCGGATCTGCTACCTTTCGGTTGTCGAGCAGAATTTATGTCATCGGGTCCATGTCATCGCTTCGAGTGGAACCAGCTGTTACTTTCGTTTGACCCACTCATCAACACCCCTTAACTCGGAATCGTCACACAGGAGATAAAATCGATGGAACTGGCCTGCCTTGACTTAGAGGGTGTGCTAATCCCAGAAATATGGATTGGTTTTGCCGAAAAAACAGGTATTGAAGAACTCAAAGCTACTACTCGCGACATACCTGATTACAACGTCTTGATGAGACAACGTTTAAATATCCTTAACAGGCACAAGTTGGGTTTGCCTGACATTCAGCAGGTAATTGCCACCCTGAGCCCGCTTGAAGGAGCGAAAGAATTCGTAGGATGGTTGAAGGAGTGCTTCCAACTAATTATTTTGTCGGACACTTTTTATGAGTTCTCTCACCCATTAATGCAGCAGCTAGACTTTCCGACCCTATTCTGTCACCGACTCATTACAGATGAGCACGGTTATATCGTGGATTACAAATTGCGTCAGGAAGACCCCAAGCGACGATGTGTGAAAGCTTTCCACGAGCTTAACTTCCGTGTTATTGCGGCTGGAGACTCATATAATGACACTACTATGTTGGCAGAGGCCGATTCAGGTATCTTATTTCGCGCTCCCGCCAATGTCATCGCCGAATTCCCTCAGTTCCCGTCTGTGACGAGCTACCAAGAGCTTAAGCTGCAGTTCATCGCTGCAAGTTCGCGGGAACTGGTTTAGCTCAGATTTACTGGCTGCGCTCCACAGCGTCTGATTGCCGCCTTACCAACGAACAAAATAGCCCGAAATTTAGCGCTATTTCTCTGTTTCAGTCAGCCAGAGCGCTCCGCTTTGCACTAGCTGGCAGACTAATCCCAGGCTATCGACCGAACACCAAAGCTCTGAAATATCATAGATATTCGCGAACTCAGAGGCACACAACTGCCTGATCGCTGGCAGATGGACTTTTTCCAGTTCGTAAACTTTTCCATCCACGAACAAAAGCAGGGGTTTGGGGTCAGCTTGCAATAAGTAGGCAAATCGAGAGGCCGGATTCCTTACGAGCTCCACAGCTTTCCCTTTGAAGGCGATCAGTTCTTCAGGGATTACCTCATCGGTCAGTGGTTCGACCAACTCCGGGTATTTGACCTCCGTAACAAGGCTGCCAAATGCATGCAAGAATTCACCCTGGTCAGTCAAAAGCCCTGACACGATCTCCCATGCGCGCTGCCAATCATTTTCTCCAATTTCAGCGCTGTCCCGCATTTCTGAGTCCGTGTGATCTGTGAAACGCTGCGATTCCGTTAGCTCGTCGATGACACGATTGCTAAAAGATTCAATCATCTCGGCGTAAGATGGCGCTCTGAAACCCACCGAGTAGCAAAGACTTGGAGTTTGAGATACGCCCCAGTGAGTGTATCCGGCAGGAATGTATAAAACGTCTCCATTTACTAACGTAAACTCATGTTTTACTTCAATTTCATTGATTAAATTTAAGTCTGAAGCAGTGCTAAGAAGGTTGGGAGGCTGTTTCGTCAGGTCAATCTGATCGCCGACCTGCCATGTGCGTTGGCCAAGGCCCTGCACCAGAAAGACGTCGTACTGATCAAAGTGGGGGCCTACACCCCCTCCCGGCGTGGCGAAGGACAACATAACGTCTTCGATGCGCCAGCGGGGCAAAAACTCGAAGGCTTGGATCATCTGCTTCAGGTCGGGAATCCACAGCTCTGCCGACTGCACCAGCAAGGTCCAGTTCTCATCACTCATAGCGGGTAAGGAAGTTAGTTCAAATGGCCCATGCACAAGGGCATAGCGATCGGTCCCGGACTCTTTGGGGTGAGTGATAACAATGCGACTTTCTGCAGCTGCACTACACGCTATTTCGAGTAACCTATCAGGACTAATAAATCCTACTAGTTTACTAAAGAATCCCCTAATAAGTATCGGTTTTTGCTGCCAATATGATTTAAGGAACTCTGTTTTATCAAAATTCGGAGTCAGCATGCCATCCGTTCATATCTCCTTGGCCTGGTCTACAGCATTACCTAAGTAAGTGCGAGGCCGCAGGGACATCAATTCCTCTTTTGCGGACTCTGGTATATCAAGAGACTCAATGAAAGCTTTCAGCGTGGTTTCGTCGATGGTTTTCCCTCTGGTGAGCGCTTTTAATTTCTCATAGGGTTCCGCGATCCGATAACGCCGCATAACGGTCTGAATCGGTTCTGCGAGTATTTCCCAGCAGGCATCGATATCTGCATTAACTGCATGGGAATTGAGTTCGAGCTTCCCAAGCCCTCTTCTAAGCGATTGGTAGGCTACAAGGCTATACCCAAGGCCAATTCCAAGATTTCGCATCACTGTTGAGTCAGTAAGGTCGCGCTGCCATCTAGATACGGGCAATTTAGCTGCCATATGACCCAACAATGCATTTGCCAGCCCGAGGTTTCCCTCTGCGTTTTCGAAATCTATCGGGTTGACCTTATGAGGCATCGTTGATGAGCCAACTTCACCGGAGACTGTTTTCTGATTAAAATAGTTCAGAGAGATATATCCCCAAATATCTCTCGAAAAATCAATTAGTACCGTATTATATCTCGAAAGACAGTGGAATATCTCAGAGACGTAGTCATGCGGTTCTATCTGAGTAGTGTAAGGATTCCAGTCCAGCCCAAGATCGGCAATAAACTCTGCGGCAACTTGGTGCCAGTCAACTTCAGGGTAGGCAATTAAATGCGCGTTATAATTACCTACAGCTCCATTTATCTTTCCCAAAATACAGATTTCCTTAAAGTTTGACAGCTGCCGCTGCAAGCGGAAAGCCACATTGGCGAACTCCTTGCCAACCGTAGAGGGCGTAGCGGGTTGCCCGTGAGTGCGCGAAAGCATAGGCTGCGCTGCAAATTCATTCGCCAAGGATCTTAGCTCATCAACTGCGGCTTCCATCTGTGGGATTAAAACAGTGTCTCGCGCTTTGGCGAGCATCAACCCATACGCCAAGTTGTTTATATCCTCAGAGGTGCACGCAAAATGCACAAATTCGATGTACCCTTCAAACCCGCCTAAACTTTCGAGTTCTTGTTTGATAAAGTACTCGACAGCTTTAACATCGTGATTAGTTTTACTCTCTATATCTTTTACCCGAAGAGCGTCTTCAAGGCTGAATTCAAGAAAAATACTGTTCAAGACATCTATCTGTGCACTGCAAAGTGGCTCGAGTTCCACCACGCCTGAGTGCGAGGCAAGTTTCTGCAGCCATTTCATCTCAACTTCGATCCGATATCGCATCAACCCGTATTCACTAAAAATCTCGGCCAGCTCACTGCATTTTTGCGCATAGCGCCCATCTAGAGGCGAAATTGAAGAAATAGCCATAAATTGTTGATCTGTCATACTTAATAAGACCCTTTTGAGCTAGATTTTGAAGCGTAGAAACCGCAATACGGTCAGTCCGCCTAAACGTAATGAACGTGTGCCACGATCAACCTCCAATCTGAGGCCACAACACGGCAAGCCGAATCCTGGCAAGGCGCGTGGGCGCTTCGCGATAAGCGTGTCCCAAAGATATTCAACTTGCCCTTAAACTTGAACACGAAAAGGACGCGTTCCAATTGTATCCCGATATAGCGTTGCTAGCGCCCTAATATCCTCTGTAACCTGAAAAATGCCGCCCCCTGGAGGTTGCTCCGTCTGGAAATGCTGGGCTTGAAGTGATTGATCGAGTTTTACCTAATGCACTCTCTTGATTACATGTCTGGGCTTGCCATCAATTGGGGCCACAGCCGCAAAACTGGGCTCGCACAGCGCGAGGTTTCCTCATCCTCCTTGGAACGCATCTGAAGCGTCTGAAAACGATAGAATTACATGCTTGAGCGGTTCATGCTCGAGTCCAAGGCAAATAGCGGCAAAAGCGGTTGATAAGGACAGAAAATCAATCATTGTCTTCATCCCGGTACAGGGACGTTCCCAGCATGAGCCAGTTCGTTCGCGAGCCAGGTGCTTTGAATTAAACGCTGTTGAAAAGGCCAAGACCTGCATTCCTGGCCGGTCGAGAATATCAGCGCTCATAGGAGTCCACTACGGCGCCGCCAAGACAGCGTGCTCCGTCATAGAACACAGCGTATTGTCCCGGCGTGACTGCGCGCTGAGGCGCGTCAAACACGATATTAAGCCTTCCAGATGCGTCCGCGTCGACTATGCAAGGCTGGTCTGATTGCCGATATCTTACCTTTGCATGACAACGCAGCGGAAAGTCAGGTCCTCGCTGGTCGATCCAGGAAGCCTCAAGAGCCCACACACTCTTTGAGTAAAGATGATTGTTTTCATTGCCTTGCGCAACAATTAGTAAGTTGTTCAGCATGTCTTTGGCCACGACGTACCAAGGTTCTTCAGCGCAACCTGCACGTCCGCCTATACCAAGGCCTTGACGTTGGCCTAGGGTGTAGTACATCAGTCCACTATGCGAACCTAAGGCATCACCACTAATGCTCACGATTTGCCCGGGTTGAGCAGGCAAATACGTGTTAAGAAAATCCTTAAATTTTCGTTCCCCGATAAAACAGATTCCGGTGCTATCTTTCTTCTTTGAGGTGACTAATTGCAGATCACCGGCAATTTTTCTGACCTGAGATTTTTGATATGTTCCAATCGGAAACAGAGCATTGCGGATATTTTCTTCTTTGACCTCACACAGGAAATAAGTTTGGTCCTTATTTGCATCTACGCCTTTATGCAGATAGCTGCGATTGCCATTATCAATTCGCTGGACGTAGTGTCCAGTCGCAATACAGTCAGCCCCTATAGAGAAAGCATATTCTAGGAATGCCTTGAACTTAATCTCTCTATTGCAGAGCACATCGGGATTGGGCGTCCTCCCCGCACGGTATTCCGCGAGAAAATGTTCAAACACATTATCCCAATACTCAGCCGAGAAATTAGCGGTCAAAAGCTCGATGCCCAAACTGTCGCATACCGACTGGGCGTCAGCAAGGTCTGACTTCGAAGTACAATATTCGGTACCGTCATCCTCCTCCCAGTTTTTCATGAAAAGACCGGTTACTTCATGGCCAGCCTTTTGCAGAAGATAGGCTGAAACGGAGGAATCAACACCGCCCGACATCCCAACGATAACTTTTTTCCTGCCGTCGGGCGTTTCACTGTCGCTAATTTTGCGCACCTTCATTTGATGAGACCAAGTGGGTATTTATCACCTCTTGCATAATCAGTTATTGCTCTGAGAACTAGCGGACTTCGAAGTTGGTCAGACACGGATATGAGCTCATCATGAGTGAGCCATAGCGCCCGAACGATGTCACAATCTGGGGGCGTTGAAGAGAATTGTTCTTTTGGTGAAGCGAGAAAACAATGTCGTAAGTAGTGAACCCCATTGGTCTTTTGCATATGAGAGTAGATCCCAATTAGACTTTCTATCCGGACGTGCCAGCCTGTTTCCTCATAGGTTTCTCTAACAGCAGCGGAAACCAGGTCTTCTCCAACTTCAACATGGCCGGCTGGCTGGTTGAAAACTAGCGCTCCATCTGCCTTTTCTTGCACCATGAGAAATCGGCCCTGCATGGGGATCACTGTAGCTACTGTAAGATGAGGATAATGATTCATAGCCTTGTGATGTGAATTTTATCAATGTTGGTGAAGGACTGGCTAATGCAACTTGAAAAGCAGCTTCTGCTCAGCTTCAGAAAAAGGGATAATCTAACAAGTCTTTGAGGAAACCAAATTTATGAGCAATTCACTCAATCACTTGGATGCTGATGGACATGCTCGGATGGTTGATGTCGGTGACAAAGCAACGACTGAACGAGTCGCCAGGGCTCAGGCACGGGTGTTTATGAATCCCGAAACACTTTCAATGATTAGAGCTGGAACCCATAAAAAGGGAGACGTATTGAGCGTGGCCAGAATCGCCGGGATACAGGCTGCCAAACAGTGCTGCCACCTAATTCCGCTGTGCCATCCGCTAATGCTTGCGTCCGTCACAGTTGGTCTCGATATTGATTCAGGTATCGGCTGCGTGACCATCGAAGCAACCTGCCGGCTGTCTGGACAAACCGGCGTCGAAATGGAGGCACTCACGGCGGCGAGCGTTAGCGCACTTACAGTCTATGATATGTGCAAAGCTGTCGATAAGGAGATGGTAATCGGTGATGTCACTCTATTGGAGAAATCTGGTGGCCGCAGTGGACACTACAAGCGAACGGGGTAATTCTTCATCATGATCACCATACTCTATTTTGCGAGCATCAGAGAGCATATGGGCAAAGCGAAAGAAACGGTTGAGCTAACTGAGAACATAACAACGGTCGAGGCCCTAATCAGGCATCTGAGTGAAACAAATTCAGCGTTCAATCAGTTGTGCCAAAGCGCCAATTCGCCACTTATCTCTGTAAATCAGGTTTTTGCGGAACCTTCTTCACCAATAGTTTTTGGCGATGAAGTCGGCTTCTTTCCCTCAATGACGGGAGGCTAGCTATGATCTCAGTGCAAACAAGTGACTTTGAGTTGGAAGCCGAGTATACCTCCTTGCGTAATCATGCAGGAGATGCTGGAGCAATTGTCATGTTTACCGGCTTGGTCAGGGAAATATGCACGGCACAAAGTGATAATCCAGGCGATCTCGATAAAACTGAACGGCTGTTCCTCGAGCATTATCCTGGAATGACGGAGAAGCAGCTTGAAAAAATAGCGCGCGAGGCGTCTGAAAGGTGGCCGCTATTGGCCGTGAGGATCATTCACAGAGTCGGAGAACTTTTCCCTGGTGATCAAATCGTGCTCGTCGCCACGGCCAGTAGCCATCGGCAAGCGGCATTCGAATCAGCCAACTTCATTATGGATTTTCTCAAGAGCCGAGCTCCTTTTTGGAAGAAACAAACCAGCTCCGCAGAGAGCCGCTGGATCGAAAGCCGTATCAGCGATGTCGACTCCCTAAAGCGCTGGCGGGAATAGATAACTAATAGTTTAGTCTGCGATGGTCGTCGATATCCATTGCCCAGGCTCAAGATCCTCAAGAAGCCATTCAGCAATTTGCACCCGCACCAGCCTTAGCGTCGGAAAACCAACTGCTGCCGTCATACGGCGAACCTGCCGGTTTCGGCCCTCCCGTAAAGTTAGGCTTAACCAAGAAGTCGGCACGGTTTCGCGGACCCTTATTGGTGGTACACGCGGCCAGAGGCTCGGTGTATTTATCCGCGTTGCAGATGCAGGTCGCGTTCTGCCGTCCTTCAATTCCACGCCTGTTCGGAGAATCTCCAGCGCAACTTTTGAAATGTCTCCCTCTGCTTGCACCAAATATCGTTTCTTCTTGTTATGTCGAGGGTTGGACAGGCGCTGCTGCAGCTTGCCGTTGTCTGTCAGAAGGAGCAGACCTTCAGAATCTCGGTCAAGTCTGCCGGCAGGATATACCTTCGGTTGGTCAATGTAGTCAGCCAGGCAGGGGTGCCCCGCTTCGGGGGTGAATTGAGAAAGCACCCCGAATGGTTTATTAAACAATATAAGACGAGCCATAGAAGGACCTGCGCGAAGCTCGCTGCGAGGGTTGTCGGCGTTTATGACGCCACAGACCAAGCCTTCGTTATACCTATGTTAGGCAGTCGCTTCTTCCAATTCTTCTTCTGACTCTTCGATGGATTCCTGCATTGCTGATTCGGCAGGTTCCATTTGGACCAAGCCACTTGACAGACTTGTATTACTGTCACCCGCTGGCTCCA
>DORE01000136.1:0-132 GCA_003514305.1 Gammaproteobacteria bacterium
GTCGACAACCGATTCCATCTCAATGGGCATTCCGCCTTGAGAAACCCAATCCAGATCTCCGCCGGCCACCACCGAGGTGGCATCGTCTGAATTCTGCCTGGCCAGCGATGTGAACTCTTCGCCGTCGTCGAC
>DORE01000136.1:432-15474 GCA_003514305.1 Gammaproteobacteria bacterium
TGTGAACTCTTCGCCGTCGTCGACGATGCGCTGTCTAAGCTCATTGATCAGTTCAATGGTTTGCTGCTCATCCCGAATCTCGTTGGGAGCTAGCATTATATGTCTGATGTGCGTCTGTTTAACGATCTGCTCGGTTCCGCCGCGTTTGTCCCGCAGCTGAATAATGTGAAACCCGTTGCCGGCTTCGATGGGCCCCTCGATTTGATCGACGCGCATAGGCTCTACTTCATTGGCAAATAGTGAGGGAAGCTGATCAAGCTTGCGCCAGCCAAAATTGGTGCCATCAATGGCAAAACGCCTCTCTGCTAATGCGCGAGCTCGGGTTTCTGAGATTGAGCTCCCTTCTTGTAGTTGGGCAACCATTTCAGCAGCGTAGCGCAGTTTGTCATCTCGCACCTGCGGGCTGTCTGTAGCGGCTAACGGAATCAGAATATGATCGATGAGATAATCGGCAGAGATAACTTCTTGGCCCATCTCGGAATTGAGGAAGTTGTCGATTTCCTGGTCCGTCACCGTGATGCGTTGGTTCACGTAACCCCGCTGCAGTTCCTGCATGGTGAGTTGCTGGCGAACCTGCTCACGGGTTTGCAGATAAACCCCTTGAGTCTGCAGTGCCTGAATATAAGCTTCGAAGCTCAATCCGGATTCCTGCGCCATATTGCCCAGTACGCGGTTAATCGTGTCATCGTCGTAGCGGATGCTGGCGCGCTCGGCAAACTGCATCTGAATATTTTCCATAATAAGGGTTTCCAGCACCTCGTCCCGCAGCTGATTCGGCGCAGGTAGCTCCCGGCTTTCTCGGTCTGCCGTTTGCCGAATATCTTCCAGCCGGTTGTTCAATTCGCTTTGCAGAACAACGTCGCGATCAACAATGGCAACGATTTTGTCTAGCAAAATGCGCTGCTGCGCCACCGTAGGCGAAGTCAGGAACAGGCAAATTAGGCTGCCGGAGAGAGCGAGTCTTGCGCAATGCGCTGCTAACTTGAATTTTACGTAAGTCATAAATAATCTTCCCGGAATCCCCGAATGCCATCTTCAAGCAGGTTACTTATCCCGGCGCCGCCGAGATTTCCTAGGCCATTGAGTTTTATTTGGACAAATATTCCGCGATTAGGTTGGTCATTAGGAACAAACAATTCGTTCTCGTCAACCCACTCGCGAGCAATTAGGCGAAAGGTTGTGCAGCAGTCACTCCATTCTACGCCGGCAAAGCTCTCTAAGTTTCGTTCATTGCTGTGATCGTAGTTTATTCGGCCCAGCAGTTTCCAACTATCGGTAAGAGGCCAAACCCCGGAAACGTCGCTTTGCATGGTACGGGGATCAATGGTGGGCGGGAAAAAGAGTGCGTATGAATCGGGCAGATTTCGATAACGGAAGGCTAGATTGAGGAGGTGGTTGCTATCTTTTTGGTAGCGCACAGAGAGGCTGCCCTCATCGAATTCTTTACGGCCCTCATTCCACTGAAAATCAGTATTGAAGCGCCAGCGCTGACCTATCCTCATTGCGACTTCCCCCACGTAGGCGGAGTGATTCGCGAGCGGAGCATAGCGATGATCCCAGTTGCGCAATGGATTTGACAGACTGATCAGGCGATCTTCAAAAAATACTACTTGTCCTAAACTTGCACGAAAGCGCTCTCTGCCATTTGCGTTCAGCACGCGGCTCGTAATCGCGAGAGTTAGCTGATCGGCATTGGAAGTGCGATCGCCACCGGAGAAACGATCCTCTCTGAAAAGCTGCGAAAAGCTGAAATTCAGTTCCGACGAATCAAAAATGGGAAGCTCAGATTGGTCGTGGAACTCGCTGTTGAGATAGAAAATCCTTGGCTCCAATGTTTGCGTGCCTTCTTGCTGTAATTTCCGGTCGAAGATCAGACCAGAGTCCAGACTGAAAACAGGTATGCCTAGATTGGGATTTTCCAGTGTTCCGATGGCCTGATTTTCCAGTTGATACTGTGTATGCTGATAAGAAGCGTTTGCTCGCACGAACCACCCTGGCGATTGGGCTGACCAGCTGAGCCTGGGTTTCAATATAGCCCGCTCACCAGTAACCAGCGCGCCTCGCTCAATCAGGCCTGGTGACAGCCCGGATTCATCCAGTTCTCGGTCGAAAGCGGTGAGTTGGCCTTTGATGGCTACCTCAAATCCTAAAGGCAGCGCTGCGTCTGTGTTAAAAGAAAACTGAGGGAGTCGATCGTAGGGTTTGTAGATACTTTCTCTGTTGAGGAATGGGTCAATGAGCTGGATTCGCTGCACGTTTAGTTTGGCTTGCAGCAAGCCCGAGTTAAGATTTACCACACCTTGCTGATTGAGGTGGTTCCGGCTGGCGACATTCAGGCCCGTACCACCAAAATCATAAAAGTAGTCATCATCGCTCACTTTATTAAAGTCGACGTAGGTTGAAAGCCAGCGTCCCAAGTTGCCTTGATGCTTAAAACCGATGAACCACCGATTTTGGGTTTTTGGCGAGCCCGAAGTTCTATTTTTTTGCAGATCCGGGTTGAACATCTTGTCTCCGAACAAGCCTGACAAATTGAGGGTACTCATCGACCAGTCAGTTAGATACCGGAATTCCGTGCCGAGCATGACACCGCGATCTGATAGCAATCTTGGAGAGATCGTCGCATCATAATTGGGTGCGAGATTTAAGTAATAGGGCTGCTCATAATCAAAGCCGCCGGTACGGGTCGAGCCGATGCTTGGGGGCAGCAAGCCAGAAGCACGCGCTTCTCCCAGCGGGAAGGGTAAGGTAAATGGATAGTAGAAAATCGGAAAGTTGCGGATTCTGATGCTCGCCTTTCTTGCGTAGCCGCGATTTCCTTCCTGATCCAATATAATGGAGTCAGCTCTCAGAACCCAGGATTCGTTGCCTGGTTCGCAGCGACTGAATTCCCCGTTCTCGATGGCAACCTGGCCGGTGGCACTGCTCAAGACCACGCTGCTTGCAGTGCCATGGGCGCCGAAGTTATGCAGGACATATTGCGCCGCTTCGACGCGATTGAGCTGATCTTCGTTGTCAATAAATGCTGAGCTTCCGCGCAACATCAGCCCGGGTTCGCGGAAGATGACATCACCATCCATCAACACGGTGTTTTCAGCTCGGTTGATGCTGGTGAATTGATTATTTTCGATAGTGCGGGCTCCTTGCTGGACAATCACATCACCGTCGATACTGATAAAATTCTGCGAAATCTGAGAAAGGCCAGATTCGGAGCGAAACAGCGTTTCTGAATCATCAGGGTCTGCCTCGCCGGCGAAAAGTTCTGCTGCGGGATCGATGAACCCGCCGCAGCAACTCGAGGCGAGGACGTCTCGCTGCCCGGGTGTCATGGCTTCTCGGGGCATCCAGTCCAGTGGGTATTGTGTGCGTGGAGCAACTAAGGCTTCGTCATACAGATTGAACGTTTCAACGTCAGCATTTCGGGACGGCTCAGGGCTTGCTGAGATGGCCGGCAGCGCTGTCTCTTCATTTGGCCGACCATCAGGTGCGATGATGGGCTGGGGTTCAGCTTGGCTGATCGTCGCGGGTGGACGCGCAGGCTTTGCCGCAGGACCCGGCAGTACAGCACTGTCGCTATTGTACTGATTGCTCTCATTCGCGGTGTTGATCAGAGCCTTTAATTCGGTGTTTTCACAGATCCACCCGTCGCCCGTGGCATTGGGGAGGCAGTTGAATTGCGGAAGCTGCGAAAAAGCGGGCGACGTAACGGACAGCATCAGTCCGACGCCGAGCGTCGAGACTAGTGCATGCTCCAGCGCCATCAGCGGTGCTACTTTGCGCAGGATTGTTGGGCGATTATCGTCAGATTGAGACAAGTGGCGAGGCTACTGGAGTAAATTTATTGCCGATCGAACCGACTTAGTAGGTCAGGCAGCTTTAAATGCCTAAGACTAAACTATAGACGATAATTCACCGATAAATTAACTCCTGTTCGATAATGATGTCAAAGACATTGATAGACCAACGTATTATCCACTATGTCCAGCTCAAAGCCATCACCAAGAGAATCCATGCTTCAGCAGTGGGTCTGCCAATCCTTGGGGATTCCCGCGGGCAGTTCGGTGCCGCCTTTACTCATCGTCAGTGGAGATGCGAGCTTCCGTCGTTATTTTCGAGCAACTTGGGAGGGCCTTAGCTACATTGCAGTAGATGCGCCGCCGCAGCATGAAAATTCTGCCGCCTTTATCAACGTCTGCGATATGCTGCGCGCGGCGGGCGTGAATGCGCCGGAAATTTTTGCTTCAGATCTGGATCAGGGCTTTTTGTTGCTGGAGGATTTTGGGGATAGACAGTTGCTGCCCGCACTTAGAAGCTGTCAGCTAGCGAATGATACAGAACGGGCAGGAGAGCTCTATCAAGCGGTTTTACGAACGTTACTGTTGATCCAACACAGCCCAGAAAAAAAACGACTTGGCCCATATGGCAGAGATCAACTTCGGGCTGAGATGAATTTGTTTTCTGAGTGGTTCTGTACGGCTTTTCTCGAGTTAGAAATGAGCGTTTCAGAGCGGGTTGTGATCGATCAGGCGATAAACTTTCTGGAGGAGGCGGCTCTGAGTCAGCCGACGGTGATGGTGCATCGTGATTTTCATTCGCGGAACCTGATGCTGCTTGATGATTCAACTTTCCCAACTCTTGGAGTGATTGATTTTCAAGATGCGGTGCATGGGCCCTACAGTTATGACGTGGTTTCTCTGCTGCGCGACTGCTACCTCCGCTGGGAGCCCGAAATTGTCACCGGCTGGGCCCTGACTTACTGGGAGAACGCGCAGGCAGAAGGCTTGTTGCCTGACGTTAGTGATTCACAATTTATGCGCGACTTCGACTTGATCGGTCTACAGCGTCAACTCAAGGTCATGGGTATCTTCTGCAGGCTCAGTCTCAGGGATAATAAATCTCAGTATTTGGCCGATATTCCGTTGGTGATCCAGTACTTTTTGGAGGTCAGCGGGCATTACCCTGAATTGGGAGATTTTGTGGAGTGGTTCAACCAGCGGGTGTTGCCCGTCGCGGATCAGCGGCTCCCAAAGTCAGCCGGCTAAAAAGACGCATGCGGGCAATGATTCTGGCTGCGGGCCAAGGGGAGCGTATGCAACCCTTGACCGCGAATTTACCCAAACCCCTGCTAAAGGTAGGAGGCAAACCTCTGATCGAACATCAGATAGACCGTCTTAGAGCTGCTGGTGTGACTGAATTCGTCATCAATCACTTCTATCTCGGCCAAATGATTGAAGAGCGCTTGGGCAATGGCTCTTCTTGGGGTATTAAAATTAACTATTCCCGCGAGCCTATTCGGCTGGAAACGGCTGGCGGCATCATTAAATCCCTCCCAAAACTCAAGGACGATAGTTTTATTGTGGTGAATGCCGACGTTTGGTCGGATTTTGACTTCGCGCCGTTGCAACCGGTTGACGGAGTCGATCGGTTGGCACATCTGGTGCTTGTGAGGAATGCAGAGCATAACCCCTTAGGTGATTTTTATATCGACGACCGAGGGCGCGTACATGAGGAACCGGAAGCTGATGGTGAAAGGCTTACCTTCAGCGGGATTAGCGTGATGCATAGAAACCTTTTTGCGGGGTTGCCGATCCAACCGATGTCAGTTACCCCGCTACTGCGGAGGGCAATGAAAGAAAATAAGATCAGTGGAGAAATCCACAGCGGAATCTGGGTTGATGTTGGGACGCCTGAAAGGCTCGAGGAAGTTCAAACGAGGTTTGCGTCTTCCGATGAGGTGATGGAGTGATTGCTCAATTCACTCATCGCGCCTACAAGCGAGCAATCAGTGATCGGCTTGCAGGTATATCTCCGGGAGCCCGAATTCCCGATGGCGGGCGCACGCAAAAATTTTTCAATCGCACCATGTTTGTGTTAATGGGAAAGCTGTCCAAGTTAGATGGCCTGGTCTTAGACGGCGAGATTCAGTACGCCACCACAGTAATGCAACTTCTCGATCTGAATGGCTTGTCCAGACAGGAAGCCATTGATCACTTTGAGTTGGGCAAGCAGACGGAAACTGACGTGATGCCGTTCCTATCGGAACTGGTTGGTTGCATCAAACAGCGCAGTCCTCTGGCGAACCTTTTTCTGCAAGTGCAGTGCCGGCTTTGCTTCGTAAAGGGTAGTATCCGCCTTAAGGAAAAGATTCTTCTGCGCGACGTGGCTGAAGCGCTTGGCTTTAGCAAAGCTGAGCTTCTGGATATCTGTAATGCGACCCACCTGGAAGCAGATTTTCGTCCACAGCATGGCCGTGGTTTTCTTCGTAACGCGTATCACACTCTTCAGCTTCAGCCTGATGCTAATGACAGAGACATTCGCAAGGCCTATCTACGGCTAATGTCCCGCTACCATCCCGATAAACTCGTACAAGAAAAAAACGTGTCTCAGGAAGCCCTGAAACACGCCGCCGAAAAACTCACTGCGATCCGCAATGCCTATGAAGCAGTCTGCGGGTTTCGAAAGATTCGCGCCTGACACACCTGACGCAGCGCGCTAGAATGTCGATATAACAAACTGCACAGACTTAAGGGTTTTCCTGATGAGAGATTACCTTATCGCGCCATCTATACTGTCGGCAGACTTTGCCCGTCTCGGAGAGGAGGTCAATGATGTGCTGGACGCGGGTGCCGATGTCATTCATTTTGATGTCATGGACAATCATTATGTGCCCAACCTTACTATTGGGCCCATGGTATGTCAGGCACTTCGGAATTATAAAATAGAAGCCCCGATCGATGTGCACCTGATGGTTACGCCAGTGGATCGGTTAATTCTTGATTTTGCGAGGGCGGGCGCGTCACACATCAGTTTTCATCCGGAGGCGACCGCCCATCTGGATCGCTCACTGCAGCTGGTTCGGGATCAGGGCTGCAAATCGGGCTTGGTATTCAATCCAGGGACACCGGTTGATTGCCTTGAATACCTCTTAGATAAAATTGATGTCATTTTGTTGATGTCGGTGAATCCTGGATTTGGTGGTCAAAAATTTATTCCATCAACTCTTAAAAAACTGACAAAGGTGCGAAAGCTTATTGACGACTCGGGTTACCCGATTCGTCTTGAAGTCGATGGGGGCGTTGGTGTTAGTAACATTCGAAAAATAGCAGAAGCGGGAGCTGACATGTTTGTGGCTGGCTCGGCAATTTTCAATAGCGATGACTATGGCAAGACGATCTCGGCCATGCGTGCTGAGCTGGGCCAGGTCTCCGCCTCGCATCACTAAACGGGCGTGCTGTGAAAAACAAATGAATCAAGAACAATTCGAGTCACTCGCCAGAGGAAGCTACAACCGCATTCCGGTTATCCGCGAAGTGTTGGCAGATACCGAGACGCCGCTGAGCATCTATCTCAAGTTGGGCAGAGGCACCCACAGCTACTTTTTTGAGTCTGTGCAGGGAGGTGAAAAATGGGGGCGCTATTCTATCATCGGTCTGCCTTGTCGTACCGTGATCCGGGTGCGTGGCTCAGTGGTAACGGTGGAGACTGATAGCGAGGTTATTGAAGAGCATCATTGCGAGGATCCATTCGAATTCGTCAACGACTTCAAGTCTCGCTTTCATGTTGCCCCAACGCCGGGCGACCAGCGCTTTGCCGGCGGGCTCGTCGGTTACTTCAGTTACGATACTGTGCGTTACGTTGAAACCAGTATGGGGCCCGCGAAAGGCGCGGACGATATTGGCACACCAGATATTTTGTTGATGGTGTCTGAAGATGTCGTCGTATTCGATAATCTTCGCGGGACGATTTCCTTTGTCATCCATGTGGACCCGAGTGAAGCCGGGGCGTTTGACTCGGCGCAGGACCGCCTTGACGAACTGTCGGGCCGACTCCAGAAGCCTGTGCAGGTTCCTGTTGAATCTGATCAAGAGGCGGTTTCATCAGACTATCAGCTGCATTTCGCGGAGGAGGACTTCGGTGCCGCCGTTGAGCGCATCAAGGAGTACATCCTAGCGGGTGATGTAATGCAGGTGGTGTTAGCTCAGCGCATGTCTACTGCTTTCAGCGGCGATCCGCTCAACGTATACCGGGCGCTTCGGTTCCTGAATCCGTCTCCGTATATGGTGTTCTTTGATCTCGGTGACCATCATGTGGTCAGCGCGTCCCCTGAGATTCTGGCCCGGGTCGAAAACGGCAAAATCACTGTGCGGCCGCTGGCGGGCACCCGCAAGCGGGGAGCAACCGAAGAGGGAGATCAGGCGCTCGAGGCAGAACTGCTGGCGGATGAAAAAGAGTTGGCTGAACATTTGATGCTGATTGATCTCAGTCGCAATGATTCGGGTAGGGTTTCCAAGATTGGAAGTGTGACAGTCCCGCGCAAGATGTTTGTCGAGCGTTACTCACATGTGATGCACATTGCATCGATTGTGGAAAGCGAAATCCGCGAAGATTGCTCAGCACTCGATGTGCTCAAGTCGACGCTGCCTGTGGGTACCCTCAGCGGGGCGCCCAAGGTGCGAGCGATGGAAATTATCGATGAACTTGAGCCTCAAAAACGGGGGATCTATGGCGGCGCTATGGGCTATCTGGGTTGGAACGAAAACATGGACATGGCCATTGCGATTCGCACTGCGATCATCAAAGACGATGTGCTCCACGTTCAGGCAGGAGCGGGCATTGTCGCCGACTCGCAGCCAAAATCGGAATGGGAAGAGACGCAAAACAAAGCCCGAGCTATCGTCCGGGCCCTTCAGCTCTCCCAGCAGGGGCTCAAGCTTGATTCCTAGCCTTTAGCTGCTGGTAGGCTTCTAGCGCCTTTTCTCTTGACGCTTTCAATTTCACGATAGGTTCGGGATAGTTATCGCCGAGCCTGACGCCCGCTGCGGCGAGTATCAAATCTGGAGCCGCAGCAGGTTCGTGGATGTGCTTGTCATCCAGCTGACCGAGTTCGGGTACAAACCGCCTGATATAGGGTGCTGCCTTGAATTTATCTGACTGACTGATCGGGTTGAATATCCGGAAGTAAGGTGCAGCATCGGCTCCACACCCTGCGACCCATTGCCAGCTTGACGTGTTGTTGGCCAGATCAGCATCCAGCAGACAATCCCAGAACCAGCGTGCACCTTCCCGCCAATCCTGCAGTAAATTCTTGACGAGGAAAGAGCCGACGATCATACGCACGCGGTTGTGCATGTAGCCGGTCTGCCATAGTTCGCGCATGCCCGCATCCACCAGGGGGTAGCCAGTCTGTCCTGTTTGCCAAGCGCGGAGCAAGGACTCGTCTGTATGCCATGGAAAGTCATCGAAGCTCCGGTTCATATTTCTTTTTGTGAGCGATGGAAAGTAATGCAACAAGCTGTAGGAAAATTCCCGCCAAATCAGTTCTCGACCGAAATGCTCGCTTTCGCTCTCAACGCCTCTGAGCTTACCGAGTTCCAGACTTTCCTTGTAGATGCGGTGTGGCGCTATTTCGCCAAAGTGGATATGGGGTGACAGCCTTGAGACAGATTCTAGCGCCGGGAAATCTCTGCCTTGTTTGTAATTGCTGATGCCGTGTTCAAGGAACCGAGCCAGTTGTTGCTCAGCGCCTGCTTCGCCGGGCGTAAAAACTTCCGCGAAATCGCTGTGCCAATCAGTTGCCGGCAGCAGGTCCAGGGCATCGAGCCTGTTCCCGGCGAGTTTCGCCGAGATAAACTCCGGCGTGGGCTCAGCGGATAGAATCGGTTCCAAATTGATCCCGTTACTCATCGCCTTTTTATAAAATGGGGTAAAGACTTTGTATGGAGTGCCATCGTCCTTTAGATTGAGCCATGGCTCGATCAGCAGAGACGCGTTGCTGCTGGTGACAATAAGGCCCGAGTTTTTGAGGGTTTGCTTGAGTTCGCTGTCTCTTTTACTGCGCCAAGGTTCATAACATCGATTCCAGAAAATCTTTTTAATACCGTAATCGGCCGCAAGTGACGGTATAAGCTTACGAGGGTCACCGCGCAGAATCATTAGTCTGTCGGTCAGTTGCGCATTAAGTGCGCTGAGCGATTGGTGCAGCCACCAGCGACTAGCAGCGCCGATTTGCCATGGCGCTGAATTGGTATCGTCGAGAATATAAACGGGCAGAACCGGGCCGCTATTGGCCGCTGCGCTCAGTGCCGGATTGTCTCTAATTCGCAGGTCCTGGCGGAACCACATCAGTGAAGGTTGTGCAGTCATGCAGTCATGCTCCGAAAATACCCTGAAAATACGCGCTAGCAGCTTGCCGAGATCAATCGAGGGATCAAGACAGGTCTGGGCTGGGCTGTTATTATGTCGAACTAGACTTTGGCCTAAGCAATCGTCCCGCTATGCTGTTGATGATCGATAACTATGATTCCTTTACCTACAACGTGGTGCAGTTTCTAGGCGAGCTCGGGGCAGAGGTTCAGGTGTATCGAAATGATGCGATTACTCTCGATGAGATTGAGGCCATGGCGCCAGATCAGATTGTCCTGTCGCCAGGGCCCTGCACACCGGATCAGGCAGGGATCTCGCTGGCAGTTGTAGAGAACTTTGCTGGCAAAACGCCTATTTTGGGTATTTGCCTTGGACATCAGAGTATCGGCCAGGCCTTTGGTGGGCGCATTGTTCGTGCTGATAGGGTCATGCATGGTAAATTGTCTCTGATCTATCACCGTGCTACCGGTGTGTTCCGCGGTTTGGCCAAACCGCTCACGGCTACGCGGTACCATTCTCTGGTCATAGACCGAGCGACGTTGCCAGAATCTCTAGAAATAACTGCCTGGACAGAAGATGCTAATGGGAATCTAGAAGAGATCATGGCGGTGCGTCATAAATCACTCGCGATAGAGGGAGTGCAATTCCATCCGGAATCCATCATGAGTGAGCATGGGCATCAGCTTCTGAGTAATTTTCTGGAAGCTTAGCGTCCAGCCCAGTCAAAACAATCAAGCACTTTCGTGTACTTTCGGGTAAAGGGAGCATCGTGGAACTAGTCAGTGCGATCAAACGCGTAACCGCTGGTGGAGATCTTAACAGCGAAGAAATGATTTCTGTCATGAGCATGATCATGACCGGAGCCAGCACTGATGCACAAAACGGAGCATTCCTCGCAAGTCTTCAAATGAAGGGTGTGCGGCCAGCTGAATTGCTTGGCGGAGCGTCAGTGATGCGCGAGCTTGCTACCCGGGTTACCGTTTCAGATCATAATCATCTTGTAGACACGTGTGGTACCGGAGGCAGCGGTTCCAATAAATTTAATGTTTCAACCGCTGCGGCACTGGTGGCGGCGACTGCGGGCGCAAAAGTTGCCAAGCACGGCAATCGCGGTGCCACCAGCAAGAGCGGTAGCGCAGATGTCCTTGAAGCGGCCGGAGTTAGACTGTCATTGGGCGCTGAGCAGATTGGCCAATGTATTGATCTTGTTGGCGTTGGCTTCATGTTTGCCCCGGCGCACCATAGTGCGATGAAACATGTTGTCGCCGCTCGCAGGGAAATTGGCGTGCGCACAGTGTTTAATCTACTGGGTCCTCTAACCAACCCGGCCGGAGCGCCCAATCAAATCATGGGCGTTTTCGATGCGCAGTGGATACCGACTATTCTTGAGACGCTGAAAGATCTGGGCAGTAGGCACGTGCTGGTTGTGGCGGCTGATGATGGTCTTGACGAAATAAGTATCAGCGCAGATACGCAGGTTGGTGAGCTTAAAGAGGGCGAGATCAGCTTCTATAAAGTCAGCCCTGAAGATTTCGACGTCGACAAGCAATCAGATTTTACTGCGCTGCAGGTAGATAGTGCAGCTGACAGTCTGAAATTGATGAAACAGTCGCTTAACTATTCGCACAAGGCTGCGGGAGATATCGTGGCGTTGAACGCCGGGGCGGCAATCTATGCGGCCCAGTTGACCAGCAGCCTGATTGACGGAGTGGAAATGGCAAAATCAGTACTTACAGGGGGAGAAGCGCTTGCCAAACTCGAGGAGCTTGTGACTTTCACCCAGAGTCGGGGTTCTTGAATTAATGACTATTCTCGAGCAAATCCTTGAAACCAAGGTGGCAGAGGTGGCCAGTGCAAAGCAAAATCTCAGTCTAAGTGAGCTAGAAGTGGTTATTTCGCATGCGGAGCCGGTGCGGGGATTCTCTGCGGCTATGCGCGCCAGAATTACCAGGGGCAAATCGGCCGTGATTGCTGAAATCAAAAAGGCTTCGCCGTCCAAGGGTCTTATAAGGCAAGACTTTGATCCAGCGCGCCATGCCGCGGACTATGCCGAGCATGGCGCTACTTGCCTGTCTGTGTTGACAGACGAAAAGTACTTTCAGGGAGCCAATGCGTTCCTGCAGGATGCGCGTGCCGCCTGTAAGTTGCCGGTCATTCGCAAAGATTTTATGGTTGATCCTTACCAAATCGCCGAATCCCGCGCATTAGGAGCGGATTGCGTTCTCCTGATTGTTGCTGCCCTTGACCCCTCGCAGCTGCAGGAACTCGCAGTCTATGCCGGCGAGCTATCACTTGATGTATTGGTTGAGGTGCATAACGAAGCCGAGCTGAAGATTGCTTTGGAGCTCGATACGGATTTGATTGGTATCAATAACCGGGATTTGCACACTTTTACCACCAGTCTGCAAACCAGTATTGATCTGGCGGCGGAACTTTCGGACGATCGCTTGGTGATTACTGAAAGCGGTATCAACAGCCTGGAAGATGTCGCGTTGATGCACAGAAACGGCATTTTTGGTTTTCTCATCGGTGAATCGTTGATGCGATCAAAGCAGCCGGGTGCCAAGCTTCGGGAACTGTTTCCCAGCGACTAGTCTGCTGCGATCAACAACAAAGCCTTGCAAAGGTGCCTGAAGCCGTGGGGCCAGACAGAACAAGCAATCGGGGAGATGGTATGAAAGGAAGAATCAAATGGGTTCATGATGTCATGTTTGTTGCAGAGTCGGGCTCCGGTCACGGCATCGTGCTGGATGGATCTTCTGAAAGCGGAGGGCGTAACCTGGGGATGCGCCCCATGGAGCTGATGGCGCTGGGTGTGGGTAGTTGCTCATCCTACGATGTGGTGACAATTCTCAAAAAAGCGCGTCAGGATGTTACTGCCTGCGAGGCAGAAATCGAAGCCTCCAGGGTCGATGCAACACCCGCTGTGTTTGAGTCTATTCACCTCCATTTCGTGGTGACGGGTAGGGCACTCAATGTGGCGCAGGTAAAGCGTGCGGTTGAATTGTCGGCGGATAAGTACTGTTCCGCATCAATCATGCTGAAAAACGGTGGTGTTAAAATAACCCACGATTTTGAAATATTAGAGGCTTAGCCGGAACGGCCAATGGCCTTGCTGCCTGCTCATACCCGATAGGTTGTTCGCTTCATGATTCGCGACATGCCGAGCATGGCGTGTTTGACGGGAAGCGGTAATGGCGCGCCGCCGGCTTGCTCTGCCGTTTCGCCGTGGTGACGCTCATCCACAATCATTTGGGTCAGCACGGCTTTACTGCGGTGATCCTCTTCAGGGAGTTTCTCCAAGTGTGCTTCCAAATGATCGCACACCTGCTTTTCAGTTTCGGCCACGAAACCCAGGCTCCATTTGTCTCCTGCTAGCCCCGCGGCAGCACCGAGCCCGAACGACATGGCGTACCAAAGAGGATTAAGCAGGGACGGCCGGCTATGAAGTTCTGATAGTCGCGCCTCGCACCAGGCCAAATGATCCCTTTCCTCTGCGGCGGCTTCTTCCATTGACTCTCGAACCTGCTCAAGCTTCGCCGTGCTGGCCTGCCCCGCGTAAAGCGCCTGCGCACACACTTCCCCGGTGTGATTAATGCGCATGAGCCCTGCTGCGTGCTGACGCTCTGTTTCTGACAGCTCGGATTGTTCCAGCGAGCTGGCTGGAGAGGGTCGCTGCGACAGAGTGCTGCCGGGAACACAGGTGCGCAAGGCCTGATCGAACCTAACAAGACAGCTATCCAGGAAATTTAACGGAGTCCTTATCATCTACACATTCTCTCTTGCTATTGCTCGGTAAGCAATATCTGTACGGAAGTAAACATTTTCCCAGCTCACGTCGGCGGCTAGCTTATAGGCAGATTGCTGAGCTGAAGCAACTGATTGCCCCAGGGCAACGGCGCAGATTACGCGACCTCCGTGGGTCACCACCTGGCCGTTTTCCTCACGGGTGCCGGCGTGGAAGATTTTCTGCGAGTCGCTATGGGCTTTGTCAAGCCCCTGTATGACAGCGCCCCTTGTATATGTGTCCGGATAGCCGCCAGCCGCGAGAACGACACCCACAGCGGGACGCTGGTCCCATTGCGCTTTCGCTAAGTCAAGCTGGCCGACCAGGGCAAGCTGGCAAAGCTCAGCGAGGTCAGATTGCAGCCGCATCATAACCGGTTGGGCTTCCGGATCTCCAAAACGGCAGTTGAATTCCACAACGCTGGGGTTACCATCTCGGTCTATCATCAGTCCCGCGTAGAGAAATCCGACGTAGGGATGGCCGTCGCTGATCATGCCCGCAACGGTCGGCCGAATGACTTGTTCCATGATCAACTCATAAACTGAATCACTGACCACGGGTGCCGGGGAATAGGCGCCCATGCCGCCTGTATTGGGCCCTCTGTCACCATTGTCCCGTGCTTTATGGTCCTGAGAGGTGGCCATTGGCAGAATATTCTCGCCATCTACCATGGCAATAAAACTGGCTTCCTCGCCGATGAGGAAATCCTCGATGACAACACGGTGGCCGGCATCGCCATATTTGTTTCCTTGAAGCATGTCTTCAACTGCAGCGATGGCCTGCTCTTCAGTTTCGGCAACAATCACGCCTTTGCCGGCTGCCAGTCCGTCTGCCTTGACCACAATCGGAGTTCCACGAGTTCGAACATAGGAAATGGCAGAGGCAGTGTCGGTGAATGTTTCAAAGGCAGCGGTCGGAATGCTGTGGCGTTTCAAAAATTCCTTGGTAAAGGCTTTGGAGCCTTCAAGCTGAGCGGCTACCTTTGACGGGCCAAAGCATGGCAGTCCCTTTCCTTGGAAAAAGTCTACAATGCCTTCCACCAAAGGGGCCTCAGGTCCCACAATCGTAAGGGACACTTCATTTTCTTCAGCAAACTGCGCCAGAGCAGAAAA
>DORE01000136.1:15847-18055 GCA_003514305.1 Gammaproteobacteria bacterium
TTGCCAGGGGCGACAAAGACATTATTGACCTGGTCTGCTTGTGCACATTTCCAGGCCAGAGCATGCTCTCTGCCGCCAGAGCCGATGACAAGAATATTCATAATTGCAGAATTCCATTGTTGAAATTTTTGTGCGGGTCCATTGCTCAGGTTGTTAGTGTCTGAAGTGTCTGATGCCTGTAAAGATCATTGCCATGTCGGCTTCATCGGCGGCAGCAATCACTTCATCATCTCGCATAGATCCCCCAGGCTGAATGACTGCGGTAATGCCTGCCGCCGCTGCCGCATCAATCCCATCTCTGAATGGAAAGAAGGCGTCAGAAGCCATGACCGAGCCAGGTACCTCCAGCCCTTCGTCTGCCGCTTTGATGCCAGCAATCTTGGCGCTGTAGACCCTGCTCATCTGGCCCGCGCCAATTCCGATGGTCTGTTGGTTTTTGCAGTAAACAATGGCATTGGATTTGACAAACTTTGCAACGGACCAGGCAAAGATCATGTCCTGAATTTCGGTGGTGAAAGGTTGGCGATTGCTGACAACAGTCAGATCCGATTCGCTGATCTGGTGAATGTCTCTGTCCTGAACCAGTAGGCCACCATTCACCCGTTTATAGTCTTGCTCTGACGGCTGATTCTGCAGCAATTGGCCGCAACTCAGGACACGAACATTTTTCCTTTCAGCAGTCACCGCGAGAGCGGCCTCAGAGATACCCGGCGCGATAATGACCTCAGTGAACTGCTGCTCAGTAATGCGTTTAGCCGTACTCTCGTCAAGTTCCCGGTTCAGCGCGATGATGCCGCCAAACGCCGAAGTAGGGTCGGTCTGGAATGCAAGTTCATAAGCTTCCAGAGAGCTGGCTGCAATAGCAACACCACAGGGGTTCGCATGTTTGACGATAACGCATGCCGGCTCGGAGAAACTCTTGACGCACTCCAGTGCTGCATCGGTGTCTGCAATGTTGTTGTAAGAGAGCGCTTTCCCTTGGAGTTGGATGGCAGTGCTTACGCTGGCTTCGGCGGGCTCGCGCTCCACGAAAAATGCGGCGCTCTGGTGGGGGTTTTCGCCGTATCTCATATCCTGCTTTTTGATGAACTGACTGTTAAAGGTCCGGGGATAGGGTGATTCATGAGGTGCCCCGCGAGCCCCTTGCGCGCCCAGATAATTGGCAATGGTGCCGTCGTAGGCTGCCGTGTGTTCGTACGCTTTGACGGCCAGATCGAAGCGGATTGCTTGGTCGAGGCAGCAGGCATTGCTTTCCAGCTGTCTCAGCACTGGCGCGTAGTCCTCCGGATTGACCACTACCGCTACAAACTTGTTATTTTTGGCGGCAGCGCGAAGCATCGTAGGTCCGCCGATATCGATGTTTTCGATTGCTGTCGGTAAATTACAGTCGGGCTTAGCTATAGTCGCCTCGAACGGGTACAGATTGACCACAACCAGATCGATCGGCTGGATATCATGCTCCGACATGGCTGCCTCGTCCTGACCCCGCCTGCCCAGAATTCCGCCGTGAACCTTGGGATGCAAGGTTTTCACTCGACCATCCATTATTTCCGGAAAGCCGGTGTAGTCGGATACTTCCACCGCCGGAATGCCCGAGGCCGTCAGCAGTCGAAAGGTTCCTCCAGTGGACAGTATCTGGATGTTTAGTGCGTGAAGTGATTGGGCAAATTCCGCGATGCCGGATTTGTCGGATACGCTGATTAACGCCCGACGAACGGCTACAGAGTCGTCTGTACTCATAGGTTCTGTTGATCTAAGTTGGTTAGCGGTAGGCCGGCGTTGCTGCGCGTTACAGCAAACCGTATAGTTTTAGCTTCGATCTCAGCGTACCACGGTTCAAGCCCAGCATGATAGACGCTTTGCTTTGATTATTTCTGGTGTATCGCATCACAGCCTCGAGCAAAGGCGCTTCCACTTCCGACATCACCAGACGGTGCAAATCTGTGACCGGCTCATCATCGAGCTGCTTGAAATAACGCTGCAGGGATCTTTCAAGCTGATCGCGCAGCGTAGATTCCTGAGCAGGGGCCTCATTGGATGGTCGGAGTGTATGGTTGAAGCGGTTACCGGTTTCTGTGAGGGCGAAACTTGATGACGCAGTTGCTCCGTCCAATTTATTCATGCGGCGATGGCTCCCTCTCTTTGTTGCATCAGGCAATCAAAGTATTGTTCGATGAGTTCTGATTGTTGCTGTCCTGAATCAGAGGC
>DORE01000039.1 GCA_003514305.1 Gammaproteobacteria bacterium
ATGCCAGCTGGATGATCCTATTTTCCGGCCTCGAGGTTATCATTGCTTCTACTTTGATGCTGAGAAAAAGGGCTACAGTGGCACGGCGCTCTTTACTAGGGAAAAGCCGCTCAAGATACTCAGGGGTACTGGATTTCCTGTAGCGGATAACGAGGGCCGGTACCTTCAGGCGGATTTTCAGGGACTAAGCGTCGCGTCGCTTTACCTGCCTTCAGGCTCTTCTAACCCTGAACGACAGGAGCGGAAGCTAGCCTTCATGGAACATTTTGAAGATCATATGCGCAGGTTGCGCCGAAAGCGGCGTGAATACATTATTTGCGCCGACTGGAACATTTGTCACAGACAAATCGACCTCAGGAACTGGCGGTCGAATCAGAAAAATTCGGGTTTTCTTCCGGAGGAGCGGGCGTGGTTGGACACCCTTTACAACGAAGTAGGCTGGAGTGATGCGTTTAGATTAGTTAATCAAGAGTCGGATCAATACTCTTGGTGGTCAAACCGCGGCCAAGCTCGTGTTAAGAATGTTGGTTGGCGCCTAGATTATCAACTAGTCACTCCGGGCTTGCGTTCCTCAGTTTTGGGTGCTGAAATTTACACCGCACGAAACTTCTCGGATCATGCCCCGGTAATCATTGATTATGCTGATGCTGCAACATAGCGAGTATAGAAACTATTTTATGAAACGAATTGCGCTAGCCTGTCTGGCTTTTTTGTCAATATCTGTTAACGCGCAGCCGCTGGTGGCTGTCATTGAGACTGAGCGGGGCGTCATGAAAGCCGAGTTGAACGATCGTGCTGCTCCCACCACCGTGGCAAATTTCGTGAACCTCGCCCTGCGAGGCTTTTACGATGGGTTGAGTTTTCATAGGGTAGAGCGCAATTTCATGGCTCAGGGTGGAGATCCAAGAGCGGATGGAACAGGAGGGCCAGGTTACCAGTTTGCGGGCGAGTTGCTTTTAAAGCACAACAGACAGGGCGTACTCTCCATGGCGAATTCAGGTCCTGGTACCGACGGAAGTCAGTTCTTTATCACTCACTTGGCTACCCCGCATCTCGATGGAAAGCACTCAGTTTTCGGGCGGGTCATTGATGGACTCCAAACTGTTCTCCAAATTCGACGTCGAGATAAAATTCAAAGCATCACTATTGAAGGGGATCCCACTGAATTGTTTAGGCGTCGCGAACGGCAGCTTGTCGAATGGAATGCAGTGCTTGATCAGCGATTCCCCGAACTAAGAGCTGCTTTTTTGCCTCGGTGAATATCGATCGTATTCGACCGTCTGGAATATGTTTTACCGCCGCTAAGGTTCTAACAGGAGATGGTTAGGCGCAAGCACTTACAGTTTTGAAGTGGATTTCTGCGTTTTGTCTCCGTCGGCTTCGTTGGGTTCAATATACTTTGCGAGCAGGGGCATCTGGCCTAATATGAAAATAAACGTCAAAATAAAATTACCGAACACTTTGAATTGAATCCACAGTGCTTCTTGCAGACCATACGCCACGGCTAAATTTATAGCGCCAAGTGCGAGAAAAAAGCACACATAGAGCAGGTTAAGTCTGATCCAAAGTTCCCGTGGCGCAATGATTGTATGGCCCATTAAGTGCTCGACTGCTGGTTTTTCACCGATGTAGCGAGACACAATAAAGATCAGTGCGAAAACCCAGTTCACTATCGGGGCTTTCCATTTAAGAAAGTTAGTATCACGAAAAATAATGGTTGGGATTGTAAAAATCACGATCGCCGCTAGGGTAATCCATTGGAATTTGTCCAGCCGTTTCTGAGCAATGAACAAGCCGCCGTAAACGAAGACCGAAGTCACAAATAAAAACTCCGCCGCACTAAAAATGCCACCAATGCTGTGCTGATATTCACCAAATGTGACGTTCCTCTCGTCCATCATGTAAACTGAAAAGAAGACTAACAGCGGAATGTAATCAATAAATTGTTTCATGCAGATTTTTCCTAGCTACGAGCGATGAATCATAGTTGATTTGCAAAAAGGTGTCTGCTTTTAAGGGACAATATACTAGACTTGCGTCCTCCCCTATCGGTGTGTTTTGTAATTTTCGGCTGGCGGCTATTCTTCAATGGGCGAATTTCTTCAGATGCACGCCACGAACCCTGAGTCGCGCTTTATTCAGAGAGTGGCGAGATGCCTCTTGCAAGGTGGTGTGGTGGTTTACCCCACAGATTCAACCTATGCATTGGGTTGTCATATCGGCAATAAGTCTGCACTGGATCGTATTCGCCATATTCGCCGCTTGGACAACAGACATCATTTCACCCTTGTTTGTCGTGATTTATCTTCACTAGCGATCTACTCGCAGGTAAATAACAGCGCGTACAGGATTCTTAAGGCGCACACGCCGGGGCCCTACACGTTTGTACTCAAAGCGTCCGCGGAGGTCCCGCGACGCTTGAAGCAATCGAAGCGCAATACCATAGGGCTCCGTATTCCTGAAAATGCTATCGCTCAAGCTATTCTGGAGCAAACTGGCGAGCCCATTATGAGTACTAGTCTGATTCTGCCGGATGAATCTGATGCATTGGCAGACCCTTTCGAGATGAGACTTAAGTTGGGCAAGACGGTTGACATGATCATTGATGGTGGCGCCTGCTCACTTCAGCCGACAACGCTAATTGACTTAGTAAATGGAGTGCCAGAGGTACTGCGACTTGGCAAGGGTGACCCCAAGCCGTTTCAATAGACATGTGCTTGGAGAAGCTCGTCCAGCAATGTTTCTTAGCGCCTGACAGTCTACCGAATAGTGTAGGCATCTAATCCTCAATTGAAGTAATATGTCGGGACTCCGACTTGCGGTAGACAATTAGATTGACTACGACCGAAACTGAAGCTAGATCAAAGCTCCCTGCACTTGAAGGGCAATCATCATCCCCTTCAAAATCTAAGTCAGCTGCTTCGGTTAAGGCTGAAGCAACCTTGTCCGTCCCAAGTCCTGAGCAAAAAGAGCTTCCGCTCGCCATAGTTGGCGGTGAGGCCATGACTGAAGTCCCCAAAGATTTGTATATCCCACCAGATGCGCTGGAGGTCTTCCTTGAAGCTTTTGAAGGTCCGCTGGACTTGTTGCTTTACCTTATAAAGCGGCAAAACCTCGATATCCTCGACATCAACGTGTCCGATATCACCGACCAGTATATGTCCTATGTGGATCTTATGCAGTCCAGCCAGTTTGAGCTTGCAGCGGAATATATGGTGATGGCCGCTATGCTCGCTGAAATTAAGTCTCGGATACTGCTGCCTCGTCAGGCAGCAGAGGAAAAAGAAGATGATGATCCGCGCATGCAACTTATCAGGCGTTTACAGGAGTATGAGCGCTTTAAACAAGCTGCTGAAGACATCGACGCAATACCTCGGCTAGACAGAGAAATTACGTTGGCGAGTGCAACACCACCTGACATCGAAAGGGTTACTCCAGATCCCGAAGTCCAGCTTGAAGAGATTCTGCTATGCCTATCGCGCGTGCTGACTCGGGCTGACATGTTTGAGCATCACCACATTCAATTCGAGACCCTGTCGACCCGAGAGAAGATGTCAGAAATTCTGGACAGGGTCTCTGAGCATAAATTCACACCACTGGTTGCGCTTTTGGTCAAATCGGAAGGTAGGTTGGGCGTTGTTGTGACGTTTCTCGCTGTGATGGAATTGATGAAAGACTCCTTGTTAGAGATCGTACAATCAGACTCTTTCGGTCCAATCCACATTAAGTCTCGGGGTTAGAAATTTCCCAAAATTATTCGCATGAGAGACGTCGATAACAAAGTCAAAATGATTATTGAAGGTTGTCTTCTAGCAGCAGGCAGGCCGCTGACCCTTGATAACATCATTGCGGTTTTTGAAAAAAACGAGCAGCCCGATCGGAATGAGTTGAAGCAGGTGATGCAGGCAATTTCTGAGGACTGCAGCGATCGAGGTTTTGAGCTCAAGCAGGTCGCTTCAGGCTACCGATTTCAGGTCAAACAGGACCTCAGCGAGTGGGTCGCGAAGCTGTGGGATGAGCGGCCTCCGCGTTACACCAGGGCGCTTCTGGAAACACTGGCACTAGTTGCGTATCGCCAGCCAATCACCCGAGGAGATATCGAAGAGATACGAGGTGTCGCAGTGAGCGGCAACATCATCCGCACTCTTCTGGACAGAGAATGGATTCGGGTCGTTGGACATCGCGATGTTCCTGGCCGGCCTGCGATGTTCGCGACAACCAGACAGTTTCTGGACTATTTCAATCTTAAAAGTCTGCAAGAGCTGCCGCCGCTCTCTGAAATCAAGGAGCTCTCTCAGTCCGAACAAGAATTGGATCTAGCAAATGAATTGGCCCAGCAGCGAGTTATAGACCTTCCGGAAGAGGTCATTCATGAGGTCAGTTTCGAAGAGGGAGATACGCGTGTGCAACTTCTCGCGGAGGAAGAAGCTCTAGAGCTGTCTAAAAAGCCGCTTGATGAGATTCTAATGATGGGAATGCCAGAGAATCTCCTTGATGAAGAGTTTGACGACGATGCAGATGAGGAGGTGGGTTTTAAACAAGCAACAAAGCATGAAAAACTGCGTGTTGATTCTGATCTGACGTCAAAAGCCGGATCCGATGCTGCTATCAGCAACGCGAACAACGGCGGTGAAGATGCACCAGCTGAGGAAGGCGGTTAGCGACTGTTTAGGCGCATGAGTGATTTCGCCGATGAATACGATACTAAAACAACAGGGACAACATTCAGAGAACTGAAAAACGCAGCGAGCGTGCTGAGCTTGAAATCGCTGAGGGTCCGTACACACAACAGAATCTAGCGCCGAACCGAGCACTACGCATTCTGAGGTATCGACACGATCAGGAGCAAAGATCGAGCCAGTTAACGATTCAAGCGGTGTTAGCTCTGTTTAATTGCTTAAGTATCAGGAAGACAGCACTGGATCTACATTTTTGCGCGCGCAGGAGCGGAGCGGCTCGACTATCTATGAGTGAAAAACTACAAAAAGTGCTCGCGCGGGCCGGCTTTGGTTCCCGGCGTGAGCTAGAGCGATGGATTGCAGCGGGCAGGGTTAAGGTCAATGGCCAGACAGCCGCGGTCGGTGACCGGGTGGCCAATTCAGACAGTGTCACTGTTGATGGCAAGCGCCTGGCTCCTCAACAAAAAATACGTGATTCCCGAAGGGTTATCCTATA
This sequence comes from Gammaproteobacteria bacterium, assembly GCA_003514305.1. Lineage (GTDB taxonomy): Bacteria > Pseudomonadota > Gammaproteobacteria > Pseudomonadales > Pseudohongiellaceae > UBA9145. The sequence goes on from DORE01000039.1 coordinate 5,176, forward strand.
CAACAAGCCCGAGGACGAAATCAGCACACGAAAAGACCCGGAAGGACGTCCGACAGTGTTTGACAAACTGCCGCCACTTAAGCATGGCCGCTGGGTATCGATAGGTCGCTTGGACATTAACACCAGCGGTCTGTTGCTGTTCACTACTGATGGAGAGCTGGCCAATCGATTGGCTCATCCCAGCTCGCAAATTGAAAGAGAATACGCGGTGCGAGTTATGGGAGGAGTCTCGCCCGAAATGGTTCAGGCTATGCACTCTGGGGTGGTTATAGATGAGCATCTATGCAGATTCACAGACATACAGCACTTTGGCGGAGAGGGAATCAATCAGTGGTATCACGTTGTGCTGATGGAAGGCCGAAATCGGGAAGTCAGAAAGCTTTGGGAATCGCAGGGGCTGAAGGTGAGCCGCCTCAAGCGGGTAAGGTTTGGCCCAATTTTCATTCCAAGTTCAGTCAAGCGTGGGCAGTTCCAGGAATTGGCGAAGCCCGAAGTTGAGAAGCTCATGAAAATGGTCGACTAAGCCCGCAAGGCTTCCCTATCGTCAGCAATCGTAGTGCCTGGTGATAGAAGTCAGTGGGGGTTCTAATCGCACTAGGGCCGATGCGCCATTAACGACTAATTGTAGATCGTTAGGTTCGCAGCTTCTGGATTGAAATGTCTCGCATCCAGTGCCTGGCCATGGATGTGGGCAGCCTCGGGTCCGAGTAAGTAGAGATAGATGGGCATCAAACTCTCGGGTGTTGGCTGGGAGTTTGGGTCTTCAGCTGGATAGGCTGCTTGCCGCATAGCGGTCCTTGTCCCGCCAGGATTTAGGCTGTTCACTCGAATATTCGATGTCGACCCAAGCTCATCCGCAAGTGTTTGCATGAGCCCCTCCAGCGCAAACTTGGAAACGCCGTAGCCACCCCAGTAAGCGCGACCCTTTCTTCCAACGCTGGAAGAAATCAAAAGTAGGCGGGCATCTTTAGAGCGTTTAAGTGAAGGCATCGCGGCCTTGGTCAGATAGAAAGCTGAATTCAGATTGACCTTTATTAAATTTTCCCAATCAGACTCCGGATAGTACTCAATTGGGCACAGTGTTCCGAGTTGAGCCGCATTATGAACCAGTCCATCAATAACCGGAAAGTGTTCATTCAAAGATTCCGCGAGACGCGCGTAATCCTCTGCTCCAGCCGTGGCGAAATCCATCGGATGAATCGTCACCTTGCCCGAGGATTCCTCTTCAATTTCGTCGAACACCTGTTCTAACTTTTCCTGATTGCGGCCTAGGAGAAGTAGGTCAGCACCGTGTTTTGCAAAACAGATGGCGTTAGCTCGGCCAATGCCGTCGCTGGCGCCGGTAATCAGAATTTTTTTGCTGGCTAAGTGTTTTGATGAAGGGTGGAACTCGAGCATATGAGAAGCCCTTGGTTAAGTTCAATCAGGCGAATTTCAATGTGTTTAACAAAGGCAGCGCCTGTTCGGAAGATCTTAATATGAAGTCTGCGGACCATTCTTCAACTTTCGCATCTGGAGACAGATAGCCATAAGCGGCAGCAACAGCGATTACATCAGCGTTTTTAGCGGCTTGAATATCGCGAATGTGATCCCCCATATAGACGGTGCGCTCAGTTCCGCAGGAAAGGCTATCGCAGGCCAAAAAAATGGGTTCGGGGTGTGGTTTTCGCTCAGTGACGTGATCAGGGCAGACTAAAACGCCGCAACGGGAGAGAAGATTCAATTTTTCCAGAAGCTTGAGCGAATATATCTCTGGCTTGTTTGTAACTATGCCCCAAGGGATGTTGGCTGTCTCCAGTTGCTCTAACAAAGAGAGGATCCCTGGATAAGGAGTTGCCTCAGTATTAGCCAATTGCTCGAGATACAGCTCTAACAGACGCTGATTGAGATGGGTAAAGCGATCATCATTTTCCTCGATCTCAAACGCGAGCTTTACTAATGCACGGGCACCGTCTGAGACATTGTGTTGAACGCTCACGTCTGTTACAGGCAATCGATTGTTTTCAACAGAGAGTTGTCTCAACACAGCAATGAAATCTGCTGCAGTATCTATGAGAGTGCCGTCGAGATCGAAAAGCACGCATTCAACGGACGTGTCCAAACCCATATTCAATCCAGAGGTTTGCAATAGCAAGCAATGTAGTTAACGTCCACGTTGTTCTGTAGAAAGTAACGTTTGGTAAGAGGATTGTAGCCCATACCAATTTGGTCTTTGAGTTCCAGATTTACCTGTCGAGACCAGGAAGCTAATTCCGACGGTTTTATCAATTTTGCGTAGTCGTGTGTTCCCCGAGGCAGCATCCTCAAGACATACTCCGCTCCGATAATGGCGAACAAATAAGATTTCGGGTTTCTGTTTATGGTAGAGAAAACGATTAGCCCGCCCGGCTTAACAAGTCGTCCACAAGCGGCGACCACTGCTGATGGATCAGGTACATGCTCAAGCATTTCAAGGCAAGTGACAACATCAAAGCTCTCGGAATGTATTTCCGCGAATTCTTCCGCTGTACTGTCCAGATAAGATATGTCGAGTTTGCTCTCAAGCAGGTGCAGTTTTGCGACCGAAAGCGAGGCCTCAGCCTTGTCGATAGCTGTAACGTCAGCGCCATGATGCGCCATCGCCTCAGCCAGAATTCCACCGCCGCAGCCGATGTCTAATACCTGCTTCTCAGCCAGATTGATTTGCTGGCTGATGTAATTTACCCGGAGAGGATTAATATCATGTAACGGCTTGAACTCGCTGTTGGGATCCCACCATCGAGAAGCGAGCGCCTCAAATTTACTGATTTCAAGACTGTCAACGTTTTTCATCGCTCACCGCTTACACTTGACTGAGGTTAAATTTGTCTCGCCAATAATGTGCTCGACTCCTGATAAACGCCAGATCTAGGGTTTGTAGTTCACCGTCAATAAGCAGAGGGGTTCCGCCGACCCATACGTGACTCACAAAATTGCCGTTACACGCGTAGACAAGATGAGAAAGTGGGTTATTGAGGGGCGTCATGCTAAGAGGCGTGAGCGAGACCGCGCAGATATCTGCGAATTTGCCCACTTCGAGGCTGCCAATTTCGTTGTCAAGCCCGAGCGCCTTGGCGCCGTTCAATGTAGCAATTTTGAGCGCCTGTTGCGCGTTCACCGCAGCAGCGTTATTGGCAACAGCTTTAGCAATCATTGCCATCAGATGCATCTCACCAAACATATCAAGATCGTTGTTGCTGGCAGCGCCATCGGTTCCCAATGCAACGTTAACTTGATGACGGAGAAGTAGGTCGACCTCGCAGAAACCACTGGCCAATTTCATGTTCGAAGAGGGGCAGTGGACGACATTCGCACCCTGCTTGGCCAGTAACGCCATTTCTTCTGTGAGTAACTGTGTAGCATGCACGCAGAGCAATCGCGGGCTGATGACACCAAGGTCCTGCATTCTTTGCAAAGGACGCCGGCCATCGGTGGCTACAGCCTCGAGAATCTCTTGAGAATTTTCGTGCAGATGCATGTGGATTGGCACATCCAGCTCTTCAGCCAGCGCGGCGATTCGCATGAGCGATTCGTCGGATACTGTATATGGGGCATGTGGACCAAACGCGTTGCTGATTAGGTCGCTTGTACGGTAGTCATCGTGAATTTGTGTGGCTTTGTTGATGTATTCATCTGCGTCTTGAGCCCATACGGTTGGAAATTCGAGTACCGGACTAGCGATTTGCGTTCTTATGCGACATTTATGCGCTACTCTTGCAACCTCGTCTGCAAAAAAATACATATCCGCAAAGCAGGTCGTGCCGGTTGAAATCATTTCGGCCAGGCCGAGCATCGCGCCATCTTTTACAAATTCTCTGTTCACATGCTCGCTTTCCAAAGGCCAAATCCGCGCTTTTAGCCACTCTTGCAGGGGAATGTCGTCAGCCATTCCCCGAAACAGAGACATTGAGACATGACCATGCGCGTTTACTAAACCGGGAATTAGAATATGATCCGGCAAGCTTACTTTTCGTTTGGCTGGATGCTCCCTGGCTTCGCTTGACGGGACGATAGCTGTGATACGTTTGTCGTTTACGATTATGGTGTGACTTCGTAAAACGCGTCCGCTCGGAGTAACAGGAATAATGAAAGCGGCCTCAATGATGAGGTCGGCTTCAGCCTGGGATATTGAGTTCAATGCTCAAACCTCCATGTTCTTTGTGAGCCTGATTATGGGATATCTGCAGCATGGTTTTTCTCGTGATTATACCGATTCGCAGTTAAAAAGGCGCGCATAAGATTTTGCGTTTATGAGAGGGCTAAGCTACTGAAATTTATAGTGTAATTATTAGCAAAAATACTGACAAAGAGTGTCAATCGCGGGTGGTGATGTGGTACACTATACCCATAACTAGACAAGTAGTAATGCCCCAAGCTTCTTGAAACTTCAAGTGCGAGCTCGGGCTGAAAACTGGCTGATCCATGTATTGGAAAAAGCGTGGGTAGCGTCTCCGATTGGCCGGTCAAATGCGGCAAACGATTCAGGATTTCGCCGTTGAGCACGTCGATACCGAGTCAACCGCCTCCTTGTTTCAATGAGCGCGTCGAATGCGTGTAATTCTGGGGAATCTCTAAAGCATGTCTGAATTTGCCAAGCAGGTGTCGCCTGTTGCACTTGAGAGTGAGATGCGAGAGTCCTACCTCGCCTACGCCATGAGCGTGATCGTAGGGCGTGCTCTGCCAGATGTCAGGGATGGTTTGAAGCCTGTGCATCGCAGGGTCCTGTTCGCAATGAGGGTCCTGTCAAACGACTTTAACAAGCCTTACAAGAAGTCTGCCCGAGTGGTTGGTGATGTTATTGGTAAGTATCACCCCCATGGAGATAACGCTGTCTATGACACGATTGTGCGGATGGCACAGGACTTCTCATTGCGTTATCCACTGGTCGATGGGCAAGGGAATTTCGGATCTATCGACGGCGACGCCGCGGCAGCCATGCGTTACACAGAGATTCGCATGGCGAGAATTGCCCATGACCTGCTAGCGGACTTGGATAAAGAGACTGTTGACTTTTCTCCGAATTATGACGGCACCGAAGATATTCCCGATGTATTGCCCACCCAAATCCCTAATCTTCTGGTAAACGGCTCCTCTGGTATTGCGGTTGGTATGGCGACCAACATTCCGCCACACAATTTGCGAGAGGTCATCAGTGGCGCGATAGCCTTGCTTGACGACCCTGGTTGCGAAATTGATACCTTGATGGAACACATCACAGGCCCGGACTTCCCCACTGCTGGAATCATCAATGGTAAAGCAGGGATCGTGCAGGCTTATAGAACGGGTCGCGGTCGCATTTATGTGCGCGCAAAAGCCGAAATATTTGAGGATGAGAAGAGCGGTAAGCAAACTATCGTAGTCACGGAGGTGCCCTATCAATTAAATAAGTCAAAGTTGATCGAGCGTATTGCTGACCTAGTAAAGGAGAAAAAACTCGAAGGTATCACTGAGCTGAGAGATGAATCAGATAAAGATGGTCTGCGCATCGCTATCGAATTGCGACGCGGAGAAATCGGAGATGTTGTACTCAACAATCTCTATGCGCAGACCCAGATGCAGTCTGTATTTGGCATTAATATGGTAGCTCTTGTCGATGGGCAACCGCGACTTCTAAATCTTAAGGAAGTTCTTGAATCCTTTCTTCGGCACCGGCGTGAGGTGGTGTCTCGAAGAACGACATTCCTGCTGCGTAAAGCTCGGGAGCGAGGCCATGTCTTGGAAGGTCTTGCTGTGGCATTAGCTAACATTGATGCAGTGATTGAATTGATTAAAACTTCTCCTTCAGCCTCGGAAGCAAGAGAAAAGCTCTTAGCACAATCCTGGAATTCTGACAGCGTTCTTGCGATGCTTGGCGAAGCAGGGCCGGATGCGTGCCGCCCTGATGGTTTAGATTTGCAATATGGGCTTAAAAACGGCGAGTACCTTCTATCGCCGGAGCAGGCACAGGCAATTCTAGACTTGAGGCTGCACCGACTGACAGGGCTGGAGCATGAGAAACTCATTCATGATTACAAAGAGTTGCTTGGGCAGATTGCAGACTATCTTGATATCCTCGAGCACCAACCAAGGTTGCTTTCCGTAGTCAAAGAGGAGCTAGAATCTGTCAGTGCGGAGTATGGTGACGAGCGGCGGACAGAAATAATCAGGTCTCAGCAGGACCTGACGGTTGAGGACTTAATTTCAGAAGAAGATCGCGTTGTGACTATATCGCAGGCTGGCTACGCAAAAACCCAGCCGTTGACAGACTACACTGCTCAGCGTCGGGGAGGGATGGGGAAAGCTGCCGCGAGCGTGAAGGACGAAGACTTTGTTGAGCACCTTTTGATAGCCAATACACACGACACGCTCTTATGTTTTAGCAGTGTGGGGAAAGTGTACTGGATAAAGGTCTATCAAATACCAGTAGCGAGTCGAATTTCGCGAGGAAAGCCTCTAGTAAACCTGTTGCCGCTGGAGGACGAGGAGCGCATCACCAGTATGTTGCCTGTCAGCGACTATACTGATGAGCACTTTGTCTTTATGGCAACGTCGAACGGGACTGTTAAAAAGACCGCGCTGACAAATTTTGCTCGTCAACGTAGTGTGGGATTGCGGGCGATCGAGTTAGACGATGGAGATGAACTGGTGGGTACCGCCATCACTGACGGGGATCAGGACGTAATGTTGGTTAGCAGCAGCGGGAAAGCGATCAGGTTTTCTGAGAAAGATGTCAGGCCCATGGGGCGAACTGCACGAGGTGTCAGAGGGATCAAAATGGCAAATGGACATCGGATGATTGCATTGATCATGCCTGATTCAGATCAGTGTGTTTTGTCTGTGAGTGAAAACGGCTACGGTAAACGGACCGAAAGCGATGAATTTCCTTTGTATGGCCGCGGCGGGCAGGGGGTCATAGTGATGCAGGCAAGTGAAAGAAACGGGCCCATTGTTGGTGCAGCTCAAGTCGCTGACGGCGATGAAATTATGCTTATATCTGATAAAGGAACGCTTGTACGCACAAGAGTTGACGAGGTTTCAATTCAGGGCAGAAATACTCAGGGGGTGCGATTGATAAGGTTGAAAGACGGTGAAAAACTCGTCGGTCTGGAGGCTGTTCAGGATCCCGAAGACACGCTTTCGGGGGTCAATGAATCAGTCGGGTCGCGGGACGACGGCGATAATCGTGATTCGGATGAAACTGTGGTTACTCCAAACTAATCGAGCGCCGGCTTCTAACATCCATCCGTTATCAATGCCATTTGCGTAAAAACAACAGACAGCCTGGTTGGGACTGGTCTCCTTTCAAACGCTTAGTAGAGGGCCGCCCCGCTTAAATCTATCTTCAGCCAGTATGACTAACGAGCCTCTAAAAATTGCCTATCTAGGTCCTCCAGGGACCTTCTCACAGGCCGCTGTGATCAATCGTTTTGGTTCTGATTGTGAGCAATTACCGTGTGGCACAATTGATGATGTCTTTACCGCCTTGGAACAGCTCTCGGCCGACTATGGTGTCGTGCCAATCGAAAACTCAACTGAGGGCTCTGTGAACAACACGCAAGATTGCCTTATTGATACAGAGCTATCGATTGTTGGTGAAGAAGTTATTGATATCGAGCACAATTTACTGGTACCGAATCGATCGGGAAACATGACCGTAAAGGTAATTGCTTCTCACAAGCAGTCACTAGCGCAGTGTCGGGACTGGATTCGAAGCAATTGCCCTGGCGTGGAATTGCTCGAGTGCACGAGCAATGCAGATGCTGCGAGCCGGGTTAATGAAGAAAAGGGCATTGCAGCAATAGCGGGCAGCCTTGCAGCCAAGGCATACAACCTCAGAGTTCTAGCAAGAGGTATCCAGGATAAGGAGCACAATCGAACAAGGTTCATTTTGCTTCAGCGAGAAAAAGCTCCTCCTTCTGGTTTCGACAAGACCAGTATTCTGGTGTACACCGCCAATGAACCAGGCGCGCTATTTCGTTTGCTCGAGCCCTTCCAGCGTCTTCAGATAAGCCTTTCCAAAATTGACTCGCGTCCATCGAAGAAAGAGGCCTGGGCCTATGTCTTCTTCATTGATTTTGAAGGCCATGTGGAAGATAAGAAAATCGTGATGCTGTTTGATAGGCTAAAGGATTGTACGGAGGAGATTAAAGTTCTTGGTTCCTATCCGGCTCAAAACCAGGGCGCGTTAAACCAAACTGCGAATGTCTCAAAGGCGCTGCGAAGCAGCGTTAAGATAAGGCAAGAGGGGACTCGAGTCGCTCCGCTCAAAAGTAAAACAGTAGGCATTATTGGACTCGGAATGATTGGCGGCAGTATTGCGCTTGGTCTTCGCAGAACATTTCCAGATCTCGATATCCTTGCAGCGGATCCCAACACTGAATCGCTACAAGCCGCGAAAAATGAGGGGACCCTGACTCGCGCAGGAAGTGTTGAAGAGGTTATTGCCTCTGCAGACCTTATTATCCTCGCGGTGCCGCCGCTGGCGTTACCGAAACACCTCTCGAAATTACAGCAGCATGGAAAGCCAGAAGCTGTTTTTACAGACGTGAGTAGCGTGAAATCCCATATCACGGCGAATCTTGCCGACTTTGAAACTGAGTTTTCATCTCGATTTGTTCCCGGGCATCCAATTGCCGGGTCTGAAAAAAGTGGCTATGTCTCGGCGAAACCTGAGTTGTTTGAGCGCCGCAGGGTGATCCTGACACCCCATGCTGACAACAGTGTGGCAGCGGTCGCGGAGGTCCATCTAATGTGGCGGGCTCTTGGTGCCGAGGTGTTGGGGATGACTTCGGCGAGGCATGACGAAGTTCTTGCAGCAACAAGTCATCTACCCCATCTCTTGGCTTATTCGATTGTTGACTTATTACTCCATCAGGATGCGAGCGAAGAGGTTTTTCGTTATGCGGCGGGTGGTTTCGCTGACTTTAGCAGAATAGCTTCAAGCAATGCACAGATGTGGTCAGATATTTTTGTCGCTAACTCAGACGCGACAGATGCGATTTTGACGCACTACATACGGTACCTTGGTGATTTAAAGCAACTCATCGAGCGTCGGCAAGGTCATGATTTGAAATTACTCTTCCAGAGAGCCAAAGATGCCAGGGATAATTTCATTGTTAATCACCGGAATTTATCACGAGCAACGACAATGACTAATTACGCGAAAAGCTATTTGCTAAGACCCGGCGGTTCAATTTCTGGTGCCCTCAGGGTTCCCGGAGACAAATCAATGTCGCACAGAGCGGTGATATTTGGCTCGCTTGCAAAAGGCGTAACTCGAGTGGAAGGGTTTCTCGAAGGCGAGGATGCTATTAATACCGTGTCAGCCTTCAGAGAAATGGGAGTTACAATTGTTGGTCCAGATTCCGGAAAACTGACGATATATGGGGTAGGAATGCAAGGGCTCAAAGCTCCCCGCGCACCCCTATACATGGGGAACAGCGGGACGGCAATGCGGTTGTTGGCAGGACTGATGGCTGCCCAACCTTTTGAGTCGCGTTTGATTGGCGATGAATCACTCAGCGTGAGGCCGATGGGGCGGATAGTCAAGCCCTTGACAGAGATGGGTGCGACCATAGAAATGTCTGAAAACGGCACTCCACCGCTGCAAATCAAGGGCGCTGATTTGAGGGGCATTGACTACGACATGCCAGTGGCTAGTGCCCAGGTTAAATCCAGTCTTCTGTTGGCCGGACTTTTTGCTGAAGGGATTACAAGAGTGACTGAGCCAGCGATCTGTCGCGATCATACCGAGCGGATGTTGCGCGGTTTCGGTTACGAACTTGAAGGCGGATACCCGGAACCGGATGTCTCGCTATACGGCGGAGGTAGCCTGCAAGCAACCAGTATCGATGTTCCCGCAGATATTTCATCTGCCGCGTTTTTTCTAGTAGCGGCAGCAATCACCCCTGGCGCGAACCTGACTCTGCAGCATGTGGGGGTTAATCCGACAAGGACAGGGGTTCTTGAGATCCTCAGACAAATGGGCGCCGATTTATGTTTTGACAATGAATGTGAAGTCGGCGGCGAGCCTGTGGCCGATATTATTATCCGTTATGCCCCGCTGGCCGGTATTGAGATTGATCCGGCGCTAGTGCCTCTAGCGATCGACGAGTTCCCAGCGCTTTTTGTAGCCGCAGCCTGTGCTGATGGTAGAACAGTTCTTCGTGGCGCTGAAGAATTGAGGGTAAAGGAAAGTGATCGCCTCGAGGTCATGGCGGCAGGACTCCGGTCGCTAGGTGTCAGTGTGGAGACCTTTTTAGATGGAATCGCAATTGCGGGAGTGCCAGAATTTAGCGGAGCGACAATTGACAGTCAGGGAGATCATCGAATTGCGATGGCATTCGCTGTGGCGTCACTTCGAGCGCAATCTGAGATCACTATTAAGCATTGTCAAAACGTGGCGACTTCATTTCCGGGCTTTGTCAAGCTGGCAAATAAAGTGGGACTTAAAATAAAAGAGATATCTCATTGAATTATATGGATATACCAGTTATCGCGATTGATGGGCCATCGGCGACTGGAAAGGGGACACTCGCGGCTTCGCTTGCGGCCCATATGGGTTTCCACCTTCTCGACAGCGGGTCGCTCTATCGGATCTTGGGAGTGGCTGTGGCGCGGGCAGGTTTAAGCCTCGACGAAACAGAAACTATTGCTCAATTCGCGCGAAATCTGGACATAGAATTTGGTTTGTATGGACCGGGCAGCGTTGCGCTCGACGGAGAAGACATCTCATTGATAATTCGTACCGATCTTGGCAGCGACATGGCATCGAAAGTGGGTGCTATTCCAGCCGCGCGAGAAGCTTTGCTTGATCGTCAGTTGGCCTTTCGGAAAAGCCCTGGTCTGGTGGCGGACGGAAGGGACATGGGAACTGTTGTCTTTCCTGATGCCATCGTGAAATTTTTTTTGACCGCTAGTACCGAAGCTCGCGCGGAAAGGCGTTATAAGCAGTTGTTAGATAAGGGAATTGATGCTATATTCCCGTCCCTTTTGCGGGAGCTAGATCTGAGAGATGCGCGCGATCGCAGTCGCTCGGTTTCTCCAATGCAGCCAGCCGAAGACGCTATAGTTGTCGACACCACTGAGCTGAATCGCTCTGAGGTGATGGCTAAGGTTCTCGAATGTGCTTTGGCGGCGCTTGAGCCCAACCGGTAAACGGTCTCTCGCAATCTCAACTTTGGTATCTCCGCTTAAACTTTTCCAGTCTGGATAGCGGCTGATTTTCTGTAACAACCCCATGATGTCTGGATCATGGGACGGGTTAGGAAGCATCTTGTGAAAACTTCCGCCACGTTAAAATTATGGACAACTCAATGAGCGAAAACTTTGCTGAACTGTTTGAACAAAGCCTGAAGCAGGTCGACATGACCCCTGGCGCGATCGTTACTGGCACCGTAATAGACATAGATAGCGACTGGGTCACTGTCCACGCAGGATTGAAATCGGAAGGGGTAATACCCCGTAATCAGTTTCTTGACGAGCAAGGAAGTTTCGCTCTCGCCGTCGGTGATGAGGTAAAAGTTGCACTGGAAACAGTAGAAGATGGCTTCGGGGAGACGCGGTTGTCCCGTGAGAAGGCGAAGCGCGCAGAGTCTTGGATGGAGTTGGAAGCTGCACATGAGAAGAACGACATAGTAACCGGTGTAATTAATGGTAAGGTCAAAGGAGGTTTCACGGTTGACTTGAACAATATCAGAGCATTTCTACCCGGTTCTTTGGTCGATGTGAGACCCGTTCGGGATACGCTTCATCTCGAGGGACAGGAGCTTGAATTCCGCCTGATTAAGTTGGATCGCAAGCGAAACAACGTAGTGGTCTCGCGTCGAGCAGTACTTGAGTCAGTCAGCAGCGAAGAGCGCGACGCACTGCTCGAGAAATTACAGGAAGGTATGTCGGTTAAGGGCATCGTCAAGAACCTCACGGACTATGGCGCTTTTGTTGATCT
>DORE01000100.1 GCA_003514305.1 Gammaproteobacteria bacterium
AAATAGCCGTGCAGGAACCAATTGCGCTCACCACTGCGTTCTCGAAACACCCATAGGCGGCTACCATTTCGTTCTCTGGCGATATAGTAATCGCGGAGAATATCCTGGCCTGACCACCAGTAGGTTTCGATACGTTCAGGACCGCTTACTAGAGTGATGACCTGGCGATGATAAAGTCTTTTGCCTTTTTGGGTTAGTTGAACAGGCTCATCCAGAAGCCAGAATGGCCTTGGGTTACTTGCCACCCCAGCGGCTGGTGTTTGTGCCTTGCTGTCTTCGTAGTTTAGTTGTTGAGCGGCATACTCCGGGCAGTGCTCAGCGGCAGTGTTGATGCTTTTCAGAGCATCGCCGCCGAGGCGAGCATGCAGTTGCTCCATAAACTGATCGAGATTTTTATCACCGATACTATCACTTCGGCGATCGGTGCGTTCTTCAATCAGCAGCGAATCGCTATTACTTATAAAAGCATCGAATTGTTTAACTCGCAGCTTCAGGCCTATGATTGGAGCAGGAACGATCAGATTAGAGAAGTGAGTTTCTATCAATGACAGCAGATGATCCGGACTGCGGCTGGGCTGCCGTAATCCCATATCGACTTCGGTGCGGCCACGCTGTTCGTGGATTAGCGAAAGCACCAAATAACTTGCGCTTAAGTCCCGCTTTCTCAGAAAGTTACAGAGCCTCAACAGCATCTCGTCGATTATCGGAAGCAGGCGATCCAGATTCTCTATCTCGTAAGGCAGATCATAGGCCGTAGCAAAGGCAGGGGGCGCCACATAATTGCGGGTGGGTTCGGGAACGATACCTAATGCCTTACCGAGTAGGGTGACAAAGTCACTACCAAAACGCTTATGTAAGCCATCAGGGGGTAAACGCCAGATGTCCCTTATTTTTCTAACGCCCATACTGTAAAGGCGACGACCCTGCTCTTTGTCCAGACTAAGCACATCCGTAGACAGCTGCCCCAAGGCTGAACGCAGATTCTCTTTCTGATAAACCAAAATGTTTTGTCCGGAGCGGGCTAGCAACAAACTACTGCTGACAGTTGGGCTGGCCGAGTAGAAGAAATAATCACCCAATTTCCTCTCCTCTAATGCCGGGGTTATCAGGCTTTTCAGCTTGTTATGAATACTATCGACGCCACCGAAATACTTGAGGCTGCTGCGGATCTCACAAACCAGTGCCTGAGGATGAAAATTTACGGTGGAGCTGACACTCTCCACTAGTCTTGCTAGTTCACTTAACACGCGTGCCTCCTGTACTTTGCTGAGCGCATTCAGCTGCGGGAAATACAAGGCGTACCAGAGGTAACGTCGTCGGGGTTCTGAGGAGGTAATCAGCTCGCCGTCATCGCTACTACCGGGTTGACTATGTCGAGCGTCGCTGCGATCCGGCGAAGGCAGTTTCACTATCTCTGCTCCCTTATTTTGTGTAGCAGAAAGAGGCAACTGGGCCGAAGTATCCGAGTCCTTCATGATGCACTCCGCGCGTTTAAGCAGAGAGCGAGTCTTGATATAGATCAAGCTGGGTGCTCAGGGGTCTGAAGTTACCGCGAGCCTTGATAACCGTGACCTCAGCCGCTGCAAAACTGGAGTCTTCCGGAGCAGAACCCTTTATCTGCAAGCGTAGAGGCGATGGTGAATGCTTACTATCGTTGTGCTTAAACAGCATCCCCAAGGTACCACTGGTCTCTGCTGCTAGCTGTAATCTACGCAACACCCTACCTGGTAGCCAGTTCTGCCAGGCCAGGACTAAGCCACAATTCTTTGTCTGCATTGCTTTTTCCATACTCCACAGAGCATCCTTGCAGGAGGTGTCCTGCTTCACTATTAGGATCTGATGGATGTCGATGCCGGCCTGAGTCAGGGCAGGGGCGTAAAGGATATAAGGAGGGGCAATCAAGAGAATCCATTTTCCCTGCTCGATAATTGAGCGCATCAGCGGAATCAAAAGTTGCAGCTCACCCATACCCCAGTGGCGGGAGACAATTTCCACCAGACCACTCTGTGGCCAACCCCGTCCGGGTAAAATACCATCTAGTTCAGGGTAACCCGTGCTGATGCCATGAAAGCCCTGACCTGCCATATCGCAGCCGCGCCATAGGTTGGGATTACTGTGTAGCAGTTTGTTTACTCGTGCTCTGGGGGTCGCCCTTTTATTGTGATTAACTTCGCTGAAAGCCTTGCCAATATCGGTCTCTAGCCTGGCAACTGAGTCTTTGAAAGTAGTCATTTTAAAGTCCATACTATTTATACTGTATTTTTATACAGTATAAAGCCAGCCGTTTTTTTAGCGCAACTGTTTTTATTAAGGATATTCTCTAATTCTTGGTTAAATCAGTCCGTTAAGTCAGTTGCATGTTGGAACTGCAGACCGGGAAGCCAGCAGGAACAAGAAAAACAAAAGCTCTACTTGAGATCGGTACTGAGGAATACTGATGATTAAGCCAGCTTTGCGATCACAGAGCCAATACTGATTTTACGCTAATCGGAAGGAATACTGACTTCAGGAAAAGACAGTGAACCGCTAAATAAATCGGTCTATTTAGTTTCGGAGTGGTATATTTTCTCCGAGGTTATAACCGCATCCAGTCTTACATCCCAACATTCGTTGGGGATACCCCTGACCAACTGGAAATTATGTGCTAGCCCGATTAGCATAGGCTGGCTACTTCGATTGAGAATTTTGAAGCTGAACGTTCGGTCATAAAATCCTTTGCCCATACCAAGGCGATAACACTCTCGGTCAAATGCCACCAGTGGCACGAAAACTAAGTCAAAGCCGGCGGGGGAGATGTATGTATCAGGCCTCGGCGGTTCTGCTATGCCCCACTGGTTCCTTACCAGCTCAGTTGTGTCGTCATAGGACGCAAAGCTGAGCAGTGGTTCATCACGCTGGTCAATAACTGGCAGATAACATGACTTACCTTCAGCTAGGGCTTTTGATAACAGGGGTTGGGGATTGATTTCGCCATCAATGGCGAGGTAGAACGCAATTTTCGTGGCGGACTGATAGAAATCCTGAGCGGTAATTAACGAATAAAGGGCCGTTGCTGCTGCCTCTTGCTCTTCTCTGCTCAAACGCTTACGAGCCGCCCGATATGATTTGCGTAAGTTATGACGTTCGCTCTTACCCAGCATAGATTATGGTCAGCTTAGCGAATTTCGTATCAAGCCCCCCGGAACACCGCTACCAAAGTTGCCCTGAACCGAAAGGTTCAGGTGGTGGCTCCCGCGATGCATAAGGCTTTCCGGCTTGCGGACTTGCACAACAGCATCTATCGAGTTGCCTCCGGGTTTTACATTATCGGCTCAAGAACACTTTTGACTGGCAAATGCTCTAGGGAACTATCTCGTATATTATAACTTGAGCGTCGGGGGCAGGAAAGCACTTGACGAGCAGAAATTCTGGCCGGTGTAATATGTTTGGCCTAAGCAAGAGCAGCGCACGCCCTTGAATTGTGCAAGCATTCGCTATCTTAGGGTATGACGCTAAAACTCAAGTTGCCTCGAGGAGGCTAAAGCCAAATCGATTTTTTCCTCCAGAGATTTAACTTGCTCCGAAGTGGCTTGGCGAGTTTTATAAATCAGCTGATTTTTTTGCAGCATTTCATGAGTGATATTCAGAGCCGCCATCACTGCAATTTTCTCAGCACCATGTATGTTTCCGCGACTTTTAATTTTTCGCATGCTCTCATCAAGATAGCGAGCGGACTTGATGAGAGCCTCCTGTTCCGACGGAGGGCAGTTGACCTGATACTCCTTGTCAAGAATCGTCACTTGAATAGCGGTGCTTTGCTCACTCATATTCTTTTGCCTAAAAAAGACTGCGCCGAAGGCAGTCTTAGCAATTCTCCATGGACTTTAGTCTATCCAGTACCGATTGCAGTCTGGTTTTGGCAAGCTGATTCTTTTCCATTAAGCGCTGGCGCTCATGCTGCAGAGTCGACTTTTCAGCTTTCAGGACTTGATTCTCACGCTTCATTTCAGCGCACAGATCAATCAAATCGTCGACTTTACCATTTAGAGTGTTAAAACTTTCTTCGCTCATACCTAGTCAGTTGTTTTTATCAAGGAACTGGGCAGATCACGCGGGCATCTGGTCACCGGAATTGGCGAAACTCGTGCCTACGCAATGCTGTATCGGCTTTTTTTTAGACCAGTTATCGACTATAGAGGCGAGGTGTTTTCGGGTCAATGATAGAGTGAAAAAAATGGGGCTTTGTTCCCCCCAGTGAGCTCGATATTCTTGTACTATGGGAGTCAAGCCGATTACTCAGATGAGAGCTTTTGATCTGGGGATCCGCAAACCAATATAGGAGTCCCTAAGTCACCATGGTAGGAAATTCCGATCCGTACAAAGAAATGAGAACCCGGCGAAAGGAGTTAATGGCGCAGATGGAGCCCAATAGCATCGCGCTGATTCCCTCCGCGCCATCGACCTTTCGTAATAGCGATGCAGAGCATTTATACCGCCAGGACAGTGACTTTTATTACCTCACCGGTTTCGCTGAGGCGCAAGCCCTTTTAGCTTTGATCCCCGGCCGTAAGCAAGGTGAGGTGATACTTTTTTGTCAAGAAAAGAACAAGGAAAAAGAACTGTGGACGGGCATCTTGATGGGCCCAGAAGCATCTATTCAAAATCTCAAGATAGACGATGCTTATCCTATTGTGGATATTGATGAGATCTTGCCAGGTCTAATCGAAGGCCGCGATCGGGTCTACTACTCGATGGGGAAGGACGATAAATTCGACGACCAGATCATGGAATGGGTGAAGACGATTCGTCAAAAAACAAAAATGGGCGCTCACCCACCGGGGGAGTTTTTGATGCTTGATCACCTTCTGCATGAATTAAGGTTGTTCAAGAGTGCTGCCGAGATCAAGCTGATGGAGCACGCTGCTAAAATTTCAGCGGAAGGGCATCGTCGGGCAATGGCTTTTTGTACATCCGGCGTGTATGAATATGAGCTTGAGGCAGAATTGCTTTATACCTTTACCCGCAACGGCAGTCGGGCCCCTGCCTACAGTTCAATCGTGGCGGCGGGAGATAACGCCTGCATACTGCACTACAACACCAACAATGCGGAAATTAAAGAAGGAGATCTGGTTCTTATTGATGCGGGCTGTGAATACGAATATTACGCTTCTGATATCACGCGCACTTTCCCTGCCAGCGGTAAATTTAGCGATGAACAGAAAGCGATTTATGAAATCGTGTTAAAGGCCCAGGAAGCTGCAATCGCGGAAATCAAGCCTGGTGCGCTCTGGGATGCGCCTCATAAAGCGTCGGTGAACGTGATTACGCAAGGTCTGATTAAATTAGGCTTGTTGGAAGGCAAGCTGTTGCAACTGATCAAAAGCGAGGCATATAAAGACTTTTACATGCATCGTGTTGGCCACTGGATCGGTATGGATGTCCACGACGTTGGTGACTATAAAGTCGACGGAACCTGGCGAATGCTGGAGCCAGGTATGGTGACCACGATAGAGCCAGGCATTTACATCGCTCCTGATAAACTCGATGTACCTGAGAGATGGCGAGGCATCGGTGTGCGCATTGAAGATGATGTGCTAGTAACCAAATCGGGGTATAGAATTTTAACCACTGGTATTCCCAAAACTGTGTCAGAAATCGAATCATTCATGGCTGAGTCGGCACACGAGTAATGCACATCCAGGACTTAGCAGCTCAATATGATGTGGTTATTGTTGGCGGCGGTATGGTTGGCACTACTTTCGCACTGAATCTGGCTCAACAGATCGATGACTGTAACTACAGTATTTTGGTTGTCGAAGCCGTAGACAGCAAAAATCTCGATCAGCAACCTAGCTTTGATTCACGGTCTACTGCATTGTCTTTCGGGAGCAGGCAGATTTTTGAAGACATGAATTTGTGGTCGACGATCAAGCAGGTTGTTGAGCCAATTATTGAGATTCAGATCAGTGATCGCGGCCATTTCGGTGGGACAACGCTCAGCAATGTCGAGCAAGGCGTGGAAGCCCTGGGTTATGTGATTGAAAACAGGGAGCTAGGAAACGTATTGAGAGAGGCAATGCAGGCGTCTGCTGGAGTCAACTTGTTGGTTCCAGCGAGCATCACTCAAATGAAACCGCGTCAGTCGGGTATGGAATTAACTGTTGCAGGTTCAGAGCGCTCGACTAAGCTCTCTGCGAAGTTGGTCGTGTTAGCTGACGGTGGGAGGTCTTCTATTCGAGAAACACTTGGAATCGGTCAGTCAAAAACTGACTATGGCCAGCATGCGATCATCACTAATGTCGCGTTTGAGAGGCCGCACTCGGGAGTGGCCTTTGAACGTTTTACTGAATCTGGTCCCCTCGCGATTCTACCGCTTTCAGATTTTCAGCAGTCGAATCGAGGAGCGCTCGTTTGGACTGTCTCTGAATCTTCGCGGGAAGAACTTCTCCGCTGCGACGAAGAGACATTCAGGTCGGTGTTAACGCAGCGCTTTGGCGAGCGACTTGGGAGAATTTCGCAAATCGGCAAGCGTGTTGCCTACCCTTTGTCTTTGATTTTAGCCAAGGAGCAAGTCAGGCCGGGACTCGTGTTATTGGGCAATGTGGCTCATACTTTGCACCCGGTGGCAGGACAAGGACTGAACCTCTCCCTGCGCGATTCCGCGGCTTTGGTTCGACACCTTGTCAGGGCAAAGCAGCAACAGATCGCCCCTGGTGAGATGAAGATCCTGCAGGCCTACCAGGAGTCGCAAATTCAGGATCAGCTCGAATCTGCTCTGTTTACTGATCAAACGGTCAAGCTTTTTTCAAACAATCACTTGCATCTTTTGGCGTTACGCAAGCTTGGGCTTCTGAGTTTGGAGCTCTTGCCATCTTTGCGCGGCAGATTCGCTCGGAGCGCCATGGGACTGAAGACCTAAAAGGCATTCCGCTCAATTGAATCGTTTAAATTCGTGATAACAAGCCGCGGATGTTCTCGATGCGTTTCCTATTTGCACCGAGATCGCTGTAACCCAGCCTGGATGCAGAGCGCACATGGATGATGCCCTTCTCCGAGTCTTCGAGAAACTCAACGTCATCAACGTAGCGCATCAGGCGTGAGGTAAACTCAGCGTAAAGATATCCCTCTTTGGATTCCACAATATTGGCCTCGTCCAATTCAAGCAGAATCTGTTCGACGTCACGCAGGCTCGCTTGCAGAGGCTGGATTCCATGTTCGGTGTCGGATTCGAAACTGGATACGCAGTTCGGTGACTCTGGACATGCTGTTAGGCGGCCATTCTGCTCGCCGATATTCTGCGGCGGTTCTCCGGCGCAGGCTGTCAGAAAAGGAATAAGAGAAAATAACGATTTCTTCATGTTAACTCTAAGCCTTTGAAACGGTCCTGAGGGCAGTTGAAAGATCCGCATGCCTCAGGAACTGGGGTTACTATACAACGGTCATTCCAAGCCATTCCGCAATTAGGGCAGGTTTATCCTCACCCTCTATCTCTACCTTCACTGCGTGTTTTAGCAGCCACTGGTTAGGATTTTTTTCTTCAGCGCTCAAAAGTTGAAACCGACCTCTGACCTTATTGTTCACCTTGACCGGGTTGATAAAGCGGAGCTTATCGAAGCCGTAGTTAATCCCCATCACCGCATTTTTGAGTTTAGTGCTACCCTCGTAGCCCATCTCTACCATCAACGACATCGTTAGAAAGCCATGAGCGATTGTTGTTCCGAATGGCGTTTGTGCCGCCCGTTCCGGATCAACATGTATATACTGATGATCTCCAGTCGCTTTGGCGAACATGTTAATTTTCTCTTGATCGATCAGCATCCAACTAGAAACACCGACTTCCTTGCCGATGTGGTTGCTTAATTGGTCGGTAGACAGGGTAAGTGGCATGGAAATCTCCTCAAATCGCGTGCTCGCTATTCAAATAGTCTATCAGCAATCACTTTCAGTTCCTATTTGCAGACATGCCGAAGCGCTCGACCAGATTGTTACTCAGCTGAACGTACCAAAGCGTGTCTGGAAGAATCAGCCTGGCTATGCAAGCTCCCTTTCGACTCTCTATAATAAAGCGATGACGGACGAGCGTGAATTTGACGTAGTGATTGCTGGAGGCGGAATGGTAGGCGTAAGCCTAGCCAGGCTGCTGTCGGATCTCGGCTCAAGCCCCAGACCGCGTAAGATTGCGCTAATTGACCGAATTGCGTTTGATCCCGACAAGGCACCTCTCTTTGCGAGACCCCAACGTTATGATCCTCGGGTCAGTGCGCTCACGCTGGCCTCAAAGGCGCTGTTCAGCAAACTAGGAATTTGGCGTCATATTTCCGAGATGCGGCAATGCCCCTATGAAGAGATGCGAGTATGGGATGCTGAGGGGACTGGCTCGGTTCGGTTTCAAGCGAATGCGGTTCATCAACCTGACCTTGGTTCTATTGTTGAGAATTCAGTCATCTCATCGGCCCTTTATAAGGGGCTGACAGAACAAAATAACCTCACTTACCTTGCCCCTTTTAATCTGGCCGCAGTGCAGCGTGATGAGTATGGTAACCCGCAAATAGTCTCAGAGGACGGCAGCTCTATTTGCGCAAAATTGCTGGTTGCCGCTGATGGTGCAAATTCAAAAATTCGGCAGCTTGCCAGCTTCGCGACTCGTGAGTGGGACTACGGACATGACGCGATTGTCACAACGGTGCAAACCGAAAAAGCACATCAAGCGACTGCCTGGCAACGTTTTATGCCAACTGGGCCGTTGGCATTCTTGCCGCTCGGAGGAGATGAAGAGCAGCGTCATTGCTCTATCGTTTGGTCGGTGTTGACTAGCGAGGCCGAACGGCTGATGTGTTTGCCCGAGGCGCAATTTAATGAGGCGCTAGAGCGCGCTTTTGAATCCAAGCTCGGTCGCATTGAGTGCTCTGACGAGCGATTTCGAGTGCCCTTGCGGCAACGTCATGCAACCGAGTACTTCCGAGATGGAATTGTCCTCGTTGGTGATGCTGCCCACACCATTCATCCTTTGGCTGGGCAAGGCGTTAACTTGGGATTTCTGGATGTGATTGTTCTTAGTGAGGAGCTGCATGCGGGCCTTAAAGCGGGCCGTAGAGTGAACGACAAGCGTATTCTCGAGCGCTATCAATGCAGGCGCAAGCCTCACAATCTTCAAATGATGTGGGCGATGGAAGGCTTCAAACATCTTTTCGCTGGCCGAACTCCTGCTACTGTTTGGCTTCGCAACTTTGGATTGACTCAGGTCGACGGCTTTGGTCCGTTAAAAAACCTGATCGCGCGACACGCTTTGGGTATGGAGTAGCTTGAGCCCGAGCAGCCAGTTTATTGTGCAGCAATGGAGGCTTTCGCGGTTGTGGTGCCTACTACTGGTGTTAGCGATGATTTCGAAGGAATTTCGATAGTAGAGTCAGGGCATCTGTCTGCCACCAGGGTTGCCGAAGCCTTGAACCCAGTTTCAGAGGGATACGCTTTATGCCTGCTCGGAAAGGTTAGTGTCCAAATACTTCACAGACCAGCAAAAGCGCGGCTTCTGAATGAAGAACAGCATTAAAAATTAAAAAAATCCTTATATTAGAATTTCTTATGAAGTTTTCTTAATGTCAGTCGATACAACTCCTGTGCGAATGTCTACGTCATAAATTGAGGACGAACTGAGCAGTTTGGAGCTGTACGGTGATATGATTAAGGATAAGAGCAGGACAAGGAGCTTCCCATTCAATCTGGATCTTAGCAATCTGGACACCGGGAGTATCACAAACATACTCAACGACATCGAACAGCATCTTCCTCTTATGGAGAGTGAAGGAGATTTGTGTCAGCTGCTCAAGGTGAAAGCCTTTTTCGAGGACGAGCTCAAGGTTTCGCACAGACTACATTAACAGTCGGTTCTTCCTGCAGTCTCGGCTGGGCTGTTTTGCGTAGCCGCTGCCCTGTTGCCAAATCCGTAAACTAAGAAATTATGACGGACTATATCCCAACATGCGTCTCTATCTAGGCAGCTCTGATTGCTGTTAATGGATGCAGTGGAAAAGGTTTAAACACCGAGAGTTGTGTATTCTCTGCTTCGATAATCACTGTACCCTATGTCGCTTCCTTCCTATGCTAAACTGCGCGAGCATCGCGGTTTTCGCGCTACATTCGTCTGGCGCGCGACGGTTCCAGAAGTCTTACTTTTTTCGAAAGCAGCTTGGCAACCACTAAGTCAATGACCATTTCAACGAGTAACTCGAGCGCTGAACCCAACTCGGTGAGCAAATTCCTGTCCGTATTTCAATACAGTAAGATTGCGGCGAAAATTGTGTGGAGCACCAGTGCGCCGCTGACTCTGGCGATGGCCGTCAGCACCCTACTCTCCGGCGTATTACCAACAGTGATTGCTTCAGTCGGGGGCATGTTTGTAGACGCCGTGTCTCAGGCAATCCAGGCGGCAGATGGATCAGCAGACCTTGCTCGCAGAGAGGTACTGTTTTACGCGCTTTTTGAAGCAGGCCTCGTCATTGTAATGACCGGTGCGCATCGACTAAACGCGGTCTGTCAGTCCATATTAAGGGTCCTTTTAGCCAATAGAATTAATGTGATGATCTTGGAAAAAGCTCTGACTCTCGAACTTGCCCACTTTGAAGATTCGGAGTACTACGACAAGCTGGTCAGGGCGCGACGAGATGCCTCAAGCAGACCGCTTAGTCTTGTAGTTAAAACGTTCGACTTGATGCGTGAAAGCATTGCGCTTCTGACCATTGGCATCTGGCTGTTTCAATTTTCCCCTTATGCGGTTTTGTTACTTGGTCTTGCCGGGGTTCCAGCATTTGTTGCTGAGGCTAAATTCTCAGGAGATGCCTTCCGTATCCACCGTCGAAGATCTGCTGAACGGCGAATGCAGATTTATCTGGAGATGGTAATGACCCGCGAAGATGGCGTCAAAGAGGTTAAGCTGTTGCAGTTGGGTCGCCTGTTTCTTCAGCGATATGTCGATATTTTTCACAGTATCTATAAAGAGGATCGAAACCTAGTTCTTAGGCGCAGCTTCTGGGGATACCTGCTAAGCCTATTTGCCAGTGCCGCGTTTTATTTTGCTTATAGTTGGGTTGGCTTTGCCGCGATCGCTGGCATCATCACTATCGGGCAGATGACGATGTACGTTGCACAGTTTCGCATCGGCCAGAATGCAGTTACTAATAGTCTGACGTCAGTTAATGGGATGTATGAAGACAATTTGTATCTGTCCAATTTAACGGAATATCTTGATCATAAGGTGCCCGAAACATCCGGTGATCAGGAAATAGGACCAGACCCTTCTGACGGTATAAGATTCAACAATGTCAGCTTTTATTATCCCGGAAGCGATGCCCCGGCGCTGTCTCAGGTAAATCTTCATATCAAGCCTGGAGAAAGCTTGGCGATCGTGGGCGAAAATGGAAGTGGCAAAACAACCCTCATAAAGCTACTTACTCGGCTTTACCAGCCTTCAGAGGGCGAAATTTTGCTGGAAGGAATAAGCCTGAATTCATGGGATATCGATGTCTTACGAAAAAAAATCGGTGTAATTTTTCAAGATTTTTCGCGCTATCAGCTAATGGTGGGCGAAAATATCGGGATTGGTGACGTCGATGAGCTCAACGAAGAGTCACTGATCGAAGATGCTGCGGAAAAAGGCATGGCTAATGATTTCATAAAGGATCTGCCTGAGGGTTACGAAACGCAACTGGGGACCTGGTTTAAGAATGGCAGGGAACTCAGCGGTGGCCAGTGGCAAAAGATTGCACTATCCCGTGCATTCATGCGCAGCAAGGCCGGCGTTCTGATTCTTGATGAGCCCACTGCGGCGATTGATGCACGCGCAGAGGCTGAAATCTTTTCCCACTTTCGCGAACTCTCCTCGAACAAAATTTCTATCATCATTTCCCACCGCTTCTCTACCGTGCGCATGGCGGGCCACATTATTGTCCTTGAGAAGTCCAGAATTCAGGAAGAGGGTAGCCATGAATCGCTGCTTGCCAGTGACGGTAAATATGCCAAGTTATTCAAACTTCAGGCGCAGGCGTATCAGTAGCCGAGACTCGAGGAACTTAGACAATAGACTTAATAATTTGGCGGTGGTAAAACCATGGCGGATAATCACGCTGCGGCAGACCTCGAATTAACAGTTGCGGCTTCCGTGATATAAACCTTGCCGATGGCAGATGCGGTCTGTTCCAGGGCGCTAATCGGCCGTTTTCGATAAACAAATACCGTTCTCAGTCGCTGCTTGCTTTGGCGTCAGTGATCTTTTGTGTAGTATTTTTATTGCGACGATCAGTAATACCAACGAAGCCAGTCCCTCAGCAGGATCGCCTTTCTAAAAGGGGCTTGGGAAGCAATCGGTTTATTGGAGTCGCATTCCCGGCTACTGGTTTTCTCGTGCTGCCCAGAATTATCTTGATCTGACTCAATACTTTTTGTACTTCTCTAGGCAAGTTCGATAGATTAATTGCTATAGATACGCAGCGGCAGGCTCAACAGAGGAGATATGGCAAACGATACGCGGGCCCAGAAGAGACCAAACGCCGAGCTTATTTCGCCGAGGGTGCTACCGCATCAAGCAGCTGCGGCAAAAGCGTTGCGTCGCGCACGCGCGCGAATGATGGTTTGTTTCTGGACGCTTCCACTTTATATGTTGGCGATCTGGATGCTTCTCACTAATCAGCGCGAGACTGACGCGTTCATGTTTGTTTATATGGGCATGTGGGCAGGATTTGCATTGGATATGGCGCGAAGGCGCTGTCCTTTTTGCAAAAAGCAATTTTATGTAGAGCACGTGTTGATGAATCTTCGAACCAGGCATTGCGTACACTGTGGTGTTGATTCATTAATAAAAACAATTACGCCACTTAAAGAGGACTTAAGATCGTAGCCTTGCAGAAATTCAATGGTTCTGATCGAATTCTTCGCTGTAGGACTTATGGAATGGAAACGAATAGCGAAGGGATAACTTTGACTATATCCTATTTTTTTGGATGAGTTTTCCGACTGAGGTAAGCCTTGTCTGGCGTATTATACTAAATTAGGTTTTATGCGCAGATTTCAAATTGATAAGTTCTAATACACGTCACGCAAGAATCGCTTATCTTTCTTGAGTTTATTAACGTAACCCTTAGACGCCTCAACGGTTAAATCGCCCTCGGTCTCGACGATTGAGTGCAGGGCTGCCTCTACGTCAACTGCCATTCGCTCCGCATCGCCGCAAATGTAAAAGATTGCTCCTTCTTCTAGCCATTTGAAAAGCTCTTTGCCTTTCTCAATCATTCGATGCTGCACATAATCTTTTTTGCCTTGATCTCTCGAAAAAGCTAAATCCAGATTGGACAAGTGATTTTTTTTACTCCAATTTTCTATCTCATCTTTATAAAGAAAATCTTGATCTCGTCGGCGGTCTCCGAAAAAGAGCCAATTTTTCCCTGTCGCGCCTAATGCCTCGCGCTCATGCAAGAAAGCCCGAAAAGGTGCGATACCGGTTCCTGGACCAACCATTATTATTGGTCTATCGTTATCGCCGGGTAACCTAAAGTTCTTGTTCCGAGTGAAAAATACATTGGCTTTGTCGCCTAAATCTAAGCCATCAGCTAGCCAAGTCGAGGCGACGCCCCGATGTTCTCGATCATTATGTCGCCATCGAACAGCAGCTACCGTTAAGTGTACTTGCTCAGGGTGCTTTCGCAGACTCGAAGATATTGAATATGCTCGGTGTTGGAGCGGTCTCAGCAGTTTAACAAACTCAGTCGGAGAAAACTTTGCTGGGTACATCTTGAGCAAATCGAGGATATCGACACCCCAAAGACGTTTATGAGAGGCCGACTTATCATTATTTTGTAGCGCTTTTTTCAGGTCGCTGGAGTTGCTCCTTTCAGATATTTCGGCGATCAGGTCTTTCGAGGGAGTCACTATTTCAAGCCTGTTCTTCAAAACATCGCCCAGCGGCTCGTCAAACTCATCTACAGGGTCATCGTATTTCGCTTTAAGATCCTCAAGAATTAAACTTACAAGTGATGAATGGTTACGTGGCAGCACGTTAAGTGCGTCGCCCGGTAAGTAGTCTAAACCGCTGTCGCGAAGTCCAAGTACAATATGCCGGACTTCCTTACTAGAATCATGGGTTGTCAGCAGACTATTCTCTTGAATCTTGGCTTGATACGGATTTTTTCTCGT
>DORE01000250.1 GCA_003514305.1 Gammaproteobacteria bacterium
AGAAGGGTTTTCAGTGGCTGTTCTTCATCCGGGCTGGGTCCGAACGGACATGGGGGGTCCCAACGGGTTAATTGATGTCACCACCAGCGTATCGGGCATGATGGAGGTAATTCAAGATTTGAGCCTCGATGGCTCTGGGCAGTTCTTCAACTACGATGGCAGCATCATCCCCTGGTGATCTGACGCTTCGTTTTCCAAGCTATGCGTCAGATCTGATGAATCACTACCGACGTATTCGGTCGTGCCCACCGAGATATAGCCATTTACCCAACCCGGGGATATTTCATTTTTCTAGCCAGGTCTCTTTTTTCGCATGAAGAAATCATTCACATCGTCTTTTCTTTCCCGAATCGTGCGAGTCGCAATTTTATTGGGGATAACGGAAAGTGCTTTCTATTCCCACGGACATGGCGGCGTTGCTTTTGAGGACGATTTATGTGTGATCAATGTTAATTTCATGCAGGCACATTTTACCGTGTTCCAGCCGGAAGCCCGGCAAAACACCGAGTATTGTGAAGACATACCGGATGTGACGCGATCCGTATTCGTTATGGAGTATTTGCATGACTTGCTCACGGAGATGTCAATAGATTTTCGCATTGTGCGTGACATCAATGACGTTGGCCGATTCGCCTCCTGGAAAGACATCGAAGCGATCGACGATTTGGAAGCTGCCACCGTGTTTTACCAGCAACCACGCATCGAAGAGGGCGGCTTCTACCAGACCAGCTATGAGTTTCTCGATAAGGGGACCTATATCGGGGTCGTGACTGCTGTTCATCCTGAAGAGAAGCGTAACTACAATGCCGTGTTTTACTTCCAAGTAGGTGGCAGAGACTGGGGCACTATACCACTGTTTATTCTGATCGCTGCGCTGCTTCAGCTTGGCTACTGGCTCAGCAAGGGGGGCTGGGAGCGCTTGCGTTCTGAAACTGTGTAAGTTGCCTTTGCGGTCAGACGCACTAGTACACCTCTGGGTATTGCTGAAAGAGATTTAGATAGTAATACTTTCTTTTACCGAGAACCTCTCCTGAAAAAATCAAACACTAAACAGCGCTAAATTTTGCCCCGAATATACAGTCCTTATCCGGTTCGCCGATAGCGATAACGAGGGTCCGGAAAACGCTAGTCTGGTTCCTGATTCAGATATCCGTTCTGGCTCCTCATCACTCAGTGCGAAGTCGATTTGGGTTATTGTGTGTGCATGCCAAGATTCTGAGATTAAACAAGGCTGGGCTCCCGGTTAGTTGGCTGACTCGGGAGGAAACTGCGACGCTGCTGGCGAAGGACCAGGTTATTTGGTCACTTGGTGAGCCGGTGATGGAAATTCGCGGGGGCGTTAATCGTAACGGTATTCGCTCAGTGTTGTGCTTGCCCAGTATCGTGGCATGCGATGGCAAAGTTCATAAGGAAAGTTTTGACCCGCCGTTGGAAAATAAATTTCTGTTCCGTCGCGATAAGAATATTTGTCTGTACTGCGGTGGGCAATTCCCCTGGCCGGAATTGTCACGCGATCATGTGGTCCCTGTCTCAAAGGGCGGCAGTGACAGCTGGACTAACGTCGTGACTTCCTGTCGACGCTGTAACAACCGAAAGGCGGACCGCACTCCTGAGCAAGCAAATATGGAACTCATTGCAGTGCCCTTTGTTCCGAACCAATATGAATTCCTCTATCTCTCTAATCACGCGGTTCTGACTGATCAGATGGAATTTTTGCGAGCGCGTTTCTCTCGAAACATCAGGCTGATCTAGACGCGCTACTCAATCGCTCTGCTTAGTTCCAACCCGTTACCATTGCGGTCTGTTTTTCGTGATAGGATCGCGCCTCGTTTCAGACAGTGAGGGATTGCTCCCTCATATAGATAATCAATGTTATGAATAAAAAAAATCAGAACTCTCGTGCTGGTGCACTGCTTTCACTGACTACTGCTGCACTTTGGGGTGTTTTGCCGGTAGCTTTGAAGGAACTGCTCGCCGCGATGGATGCCAGCACAGTGGTGTGGTTCCGTTTTCTGGTTGCGGCACTGGTTATGCTGATCTGGCTTGCAGCTAGGAAAAATTTGCCCAACCTTATCAGCGCATCGGTCAGAGTGCGTTTGATGATGGTTACCGCTGCGCTGGGTTTGTGCGGTAATTATTACTTTTTCTCCTTGTCTCTAAACTATGTTAATGCTGAGACCAGTGAGGCTGTGATTCAGCTGACCACACTGTTTCTTATACTCGGCGGGGTTTTTATCTACAAAGAACCTTTTGCGGGCATGCAGAAGATCGGGACGGGCCTTATTCTTGCGGGCTTGCTGCTGTTTTTCCATGATCGGTTGGAAGTGCTTGGCTCTTTGGATAATGCAGAATCCTTGGGAGTGCTTGTCGTAGTGGTCGCAGCGATTACCTGGACGATTTACGCATTGTTGCAGAAGCAGTTGCTTGGAGAGTTCAGTTCAGTTCAGATCCTGTTTTTTATCTATGTGGTTTCGGCTTTGGTGCTGTTGCCTTTTGTAACTCCTGCAGCGGTTTTTGAACTGACAAACTTTCAATACACGTTGTTGGCTTTTTGCTGCCTGAATACGCTGATTGCCTATGGCTGTTTTGCTGAGGCTCTCAACCTGTGGGATGCTTCGAAGGTCAGTGCGGTGCTGGCATTGGCGCCCTTGTTTACTATCGCAACGCTGAAAGTCATTGTCATCATCAATCCTGATTATGCATTTACTGATCGCCTGTCGATACTTTCAGTTCTGGGCGCTGTGCTGCTCATGGTGGGATCAGCGCTGATTGCGTTAATGCCGATTTTTCGGCAGAACCGACCTTAGCAGTTCGCGGCAAACGATGACAAGGATTGCAATATTCGCCTCTGCTGACTAAATTTAGGTTACCGGCGCCTCATCCGCCCGGGCTAGAACACGAAAAGAACAGGGGCTATCCCGGGGGGTTTATCCATGCGAAGTGCAGGTTTCGCTCTTTTTTTTGTCACTCTCTTCATACATCCTCTTGCGGTTGCGCAGCTGAAGAGAGTCGAGATTATCTCGCGAGAGACCTTGTCTGATCCAAGCGTCAGTTTCAGCTATGAAAAAGTCGAAGGAATTATGCACTTCACGCTTGATCCTGGTGTGAGAGCAAACCAGGCGATCGTTGACCTTGAATATGCGCCCTTGAACGGAGCAGGCTCGGTGGAGTATGCAGCTGATTTTCGTCTGCTGGTGCCAAGCGAAAATATCGCGAGCGACACTTTGATCTACCATGTTAACAACCGAGGCAGGAGTAGGACGCATCCGGAGGTTTCCCTCCAGCACCCTGTGGCTCAACAGGGGTTTACCTATCTCATAACAGGCTGGATCAATGAGTTGAGCTCCGCACCCGGACTGTTGCGCCTTCACGCGCCCGCGGTTGGCTCTGAGGAGTCGCCAATAGCTGGACTGGTGCGTTATGAAGTTTCAACGGGTCGTGCTACTGACAGAATTGCAGTCGCAGGGCCCAATCATCTGGCTTATCTGCCTACTGAAGCTGGCTTAGCTGCGGCGACACTGACCCGCCGTCTGTATCAGTCTGATCCAAGATCACCGATAGAGCGGTCGCAATTCGACCTGTCAGTCTCAGAGCGTGTGGATTCTGATCAGGCCGACGTTGAGCTCACGCTCCGTGGGGGTTTTGAACCTGGCTATCTTTATGAGCTGATTTATGAGGCGCAAGACTCTATTCTTGCAGGAGCAGGAATGTCAGCGATTCGTGATGCTGTCGCGGCGATTCGCTACGGTCCGAACTCTGAATTGCTGGAAGGTCTTAATCTGCCTCAAATCCGTTACGCGATTGCCTATGGCGTCTCGCAAAGCGGGCGCTTACTGCGACAGTTCGTCTATGAAGGTTTCAATGCTGATCTGAACGGTAGCAAAGTGTTTGACGGAGTAATCCCAATCATCTCTGGTGGAGGTTACGGCATGTTCAACATGCGATTCGCCATGCCGACACGTACCAACGGACATCATTCCAACCATCTATATCCAAATGATTTGTTTCCGTTTACTTACGGGAATAGCACAGATCCACACACGGGAATGCAGGATGGGGTGCTTGCCAAAGCACGGATGGCTGGTGTTGAGCCAAAATTGATGCACATTCAGACCTCCAATGAGTATTGGCTGAGGGCGGGCTCACTTACTCACACGACCGCAGACGGCAGTGCGGACGCCTTCATCCCTGAAAATGTGCGGTTTTACACGATAGGAGGTTCTCAACACAGCTCTGGCAATGGTCGACCGCGCAGGGCAAGCAGCGGACAGCTGCCCCCCAATCCGGCCATGTGGTCACCAATCAGCGACTCGTTGATAGTTGCTATGAATTACTGGGTATCAGACAACCAAGCACCACCTGCGTCGCGAGTGCCGCGCATCGCTGACGGGACTCTGCTGCCGTCACACCTCGATGGTAAGATAAACCCAAGAGTGTGGCAGCCAATCACGGGTTATAATCATCCCGGTTCCATGTACCAGCCTAGTCTGAATGACTACGGCAATCGCTGGATAGATGAACGCGTTGTTGATAAACACCCTCAGCGCGCAACTGAAGCTTATGTTGCTCTGGTCCCTGCTGTGGACCAGGACAATAACGATCTTGCGTCCGCAACGATTCTTCCACCTACCGCTAAAGTGCCACTCGCGACTTTTGTCAGTTGGAACTTGAGGGCACCAGATACCGGGGCTGAGAACTCGCTGGCGCGGTTGGCCGGCGGCTATATTCCTTTTGCCACGACCTCGAGCAAAGCTGCCGACGCTGGAGATTGGAGGAATTCTCTGGAGACGTTATATGGCGGTTTTTCTGACTATCTGGAGCAGTACGAGGCGGCAACCGATGAGCTTATTGCTGACGGATTTTTGTTACCCGGATTTAAAGAAGCCTATCTGCAGATCGCTCGCGAAAATGGAGTGTTTTTTCCCTAGGCAAGGCCCTTGCCGATTCTTTATTTCCTGAGGCGAATGCCGTGCTCAAGAAAAGTTTTCAGGCAGTAAGCATGTCTTGCGAACCGCCACAGGTGTCAAGGGAGCAGTTGCACTCCCAGCGTTTGCAGCGACCCTGAATCGCCGATCAGCTCGATTTTTGCTTTTTTGTCAATTGCGGAGTAGAAAACAAATTTGAGTACCTCTCAGGCCACTTCCGTAGTTTGTTGCGGGGTTTGAGTTGAGTCTCAGTTTTATGGCGATGTTCCAACGAGCAAGCCAGGTGGCGCCACTGAACGCAAGCCTTATTGTCCCTGAATTTCGAGTGTTTTGGACCCGCGTTCAGTCGGCTCATTGTGAATCGAAGATAAGTTTGATTGGATCAAGCCTTGGTAAAGTGCAAGCGTGCGGTTCAGTATCGGTGGAGGTGTCCTCGGGATTGCCGGTTCCGCCCATATTCAGGAAAGTTTGTGAGGGAGCTTGTCCCAAACAAATAAGATCCTCAACGGACCCGCCTTCTCGGACAAGTCCGCCCCACACGATATCGGGAGATTGGTTGCCTGTTGCTTGATGCCACTTGGCTAACAAAGAGTGGGCTGGCACAGTGCCCCCGCCTTCAAAGCGATTGTCGTGTATATAGATCTGTTCTGGATAAGGGTCGTAGTTTGGGTCGTCTATGGAGCGGCCGCCCAGCACAAAACTGTAGACCATCAGATTGACGTTGTCGTTGTCCCTGAAAGTGTTCTCAAAGACTTCGATGTTGTCGTTAGCGAGTATCAGCAGTCCTGTGCCGGCTGGGACATTCCCGACGATTGCTCCTTCAGGGGCAAAGTTTGCCGTGTTGTTTTCGTAGATGGTGTTATTGAAGACCCGCGTAGCCTGGCCGCCCTGAACTTCCAGGTTGGGCAAATCAAAAACCAGTATGCCGCCGGTGTTGTTCGTTGCCACATTGTTATACACATCAGCAAAAGTTGAGTTTTCTATTTCGATACCCGCGACATTGTATTCAGCACGTGAATTGCGCACGATGATCTGGCTCGATTGTCCAACATAGATGCCAGCATCGGCTGCTCCGATTGCCACGGAATTGTCAATCAGGATATGGCTGGACTGGACTGGATAGATTCCGTAGGCGCCATTTCCCGGATCTGGGCCATCGGTCCACTCAGTGCGAACCCGGCGAACAATGACGTTGTTGCTTTCATTGATTTTGAGCGCATCTCCAATGGTATTCTCAATCGCGAGATCTTCGATTATGAAGTTGCTTGCAGTCACTAATAGCCCTTCTGCCCCCTGTAGCTGGCCGCTGAATGACAGAATTGAACTATCCATGCCGGCGCCGCGAATGGTGACCCCAGGAACAGATAGCGAGAGACTGCGAGTCATCTCGTGCTTGCCTGGTGGAATTTCGATAGTGTCGCCTGGCTGCGCTTCGATCAACTGAAGCTGGAGAGCCTCCTCAAAGCTCAATACTGGTCCCGACGCACCAACGGGGTGAGAAGTGTCATCACAAGCGTTAACTGTCAGCGCAACGACGAGTGCGATTCCAAATGTCTTTGGGTTTCTCATTGTTACTTTTCCTTATGTACTCATTCATTGGTGGTGGGCCTGTTAACTATTGTTCTTATAGGCGGTGCAGCCGATTCAGCGATCTAAAACCTCGTACATCCATGTATCGCCGCCGCGTATTGAGGCTGCCGAGGTAAAGTCACCTTCGGTACCACCAAAGTATTTTCGGGCAAATTCAGACAAAACGGGGACCACCTCCGGGCCTTCCATTACGCGCTGCAGTCGTTGCTCGTAGAGCTTTCCATCAATACGTAGAATGATCCGGTCATCGCTGTCGAGATAGTGCGGCCACTGTTTCCATAGCCCTCCATAGCTCGTGTTCATGTAGCCGCTCACGAGAAAGAGACGCCGGTCGTGCACGCCAAGCCAAACTGTGCGCGACCGTGCAGGCTGCATGGTCTGAAACTCGACAGTTCCTCGGTCTGTCAAAAATGTCCAGTCATCTGGGGCAGCTGTGAATTCTCCGGAAGTGAATGGACCGCCCGAAAACACCTCCAAAGGACCATCGCTGAATCGCATCAGTGCGAGGAATAATCCGATCAGGACGCCCGAGAGCCCGAGCGTGAGGCCGACTTTTTTCATCAAACTTTTCATTTTGAGTTGCCTGTCCATTTTCCTTGAGTGTTCCTTTTAGCGACATTGACTATTACTGGTTTTTCGGGGCGCGTCTTTAGCATTTTTGCCTAAAACTCTTTTTTTTCAGAAAATCTTGATCTGAAAGTCAAGTAAGTGCGTTTTGAAGGCATGGACTCTGCCCCATCCGGCTTAATTGCCCTTGGGTCTACAGGCTGTTAGTCCCTACCTCGAGGCTACTGCATGCCTCTCTTAACTTAAGTGCCTCTGCCGTCTAACCCGGCAGAGGCATTTTTTTTGGCGGTAACACTTTGTCTACCCACGAAATGAGTTTGATACAAGTGGATAGATCCTAGCTGGGCTTGGTTCAGCTCACCAGACCTGTTATTGCGCGAATTCGATGGTTTTCGCTGTCGGTCACATAAACTACGCCGCGATAGACACAGACTCCATGTGGTCGATTCAATGAGCAGCTGAGAGTGTCTCCATCTGAGCCATCGCCTCTTTCGCCGCTTCCTAAAACGGTGCTGATCACTCCTGAACTGAGCGAAAGGCAACGAATCGTGTGATTTTCCGTGTCAACGATATAGAGGCTATTATCCGCACTGGAATAGGCGATACCTTTGGGTCCATTAAATGTTGCGTCCAGACCCGGCCCGCCATCTCCGGTATACCCGCGTTCTCCAGTTCCCGCTATGCGCTGCAGTCGCTCCGCGTTTAAATCCAGTTTAAACACAGCGTTGCCCTCACGCAGTACCAGATAAGCATTGCCATCCCTGTCGCAATCTATTGATCGTGGACCGAGCAATGGCGTACCGGACAATATTGCGCTGTCTGGCGTCGCGGCTCTCACACCGGTGCCGGATAAGGTGGAGATCATGCCCGTTTGGCGACTGACACGCCGTAAACGGTGGTTACCGATGTCACAGATCAGCAGGTTATTGCGCGAATCAAAGGCAATGCTATGTGGACTGCGCAACTGGCTTAATACGGCTGGGCCGCCATCGCCTGAAAAACCCTCTCCGCCATTGCCTGCTAGGGTGCTCACAAGGCCAGTTCGTCCGGCGATTCGTCTTACTGCATGGTTGTCCCGCTCCACAACAAAAAGATTGCCCTCAACATCCCACCGAATTTCGTGTGGCGCTGAGAATGCCGTCTCCAGTGGCCGTCGCGATTCGCTTCGATATCCTGGCTCGCCGGTTCCAGCAATGGTGGAAAGTCTCAGGTTGCTCAGGTCTAGGCGCCGAATTCGGCCGGTATCCACCTCACAGAAGTAAAGTGCCTCGTCGGGGCCGGGCACCACTCCATAGGGGTTATTGATGGGGGCTTCAACGGCAATGCTCCCCTGCTCACCTTCGGACTCATAACCCGCTTCGCCGGTACCGGCGATTGTATCCACTCTTGCGGCTTGTCCCAGAGCGACCGACGGAAAACTGCTTGCTAGGGAGGTAAGTGCGAGATTTTGGGCAAAACGTCGGCGGTTCATCCTGGGAAGTGATCTAATCATGATAGTCTTCTTTTGGCAGGAAATTCATTGAACTGAGTGTTGTTTTTTGTTCTTCCCACAAATACTCTCACATTCTAGCCATTTGAATAAGAACAAAAAGCAGTAGCAAAGGACTAAATATGTGTGATTTTGAGACTCAGAAAGACGTAGACGAACACTTGAGGAATAATTCGGAACTGTCCAGACGGGAGTTCAATATGCTGGCAACAGGCGCGGGCATGGCAATGATTATGCCTTCAATAGCCAGCGCTCAATCGATCTCCGAACGGGCTGTACAGATCCGAACACCGGATGGTGTGGCAGATTGCCACTTCGCTTATCCGTCAACCGGCAGCCATGCTGCGGTGCTAGTTTGGCCCGATATTTTGGCATTGCGGCCCGCATTTAAAGAAATGGGCCGGAGACTGGCGCGTGAAGGGTACGCGGTGCTCACAGTGAACCCTTTCTATCGTGATGCGCGCTCTCCGGTCGTCGGCCGAGGCGCCAGCTTCGGGCAACCTGAAATCAGAAATCTGGTTCTGCCTATGGCCAGAAACCTTAGCGCGGATACCCACTTTACTGATGCAAGAACTTTTGCTGCTTGGCTCGATGAGCAGGATGAAGTTGACAGTAGCAAAGGGATTGGCACCACAGGCTATTGCATGGGAGGCCCGATGGTGATGCGCACAGTGTCTGCTGTGCCAGAACGCTTCGCTGCGGGAGCAACTTTTCATGGCGGAGGGTTGGCGACGGCCAGTCCCGACAGTCCCCATTTACTTATACCGGAGACCCGGGCGTCCATGCTTCATTGCGTCGCTGACAATGATGATCAAAATGACCCTCAGGCGAAGATGACATTGCGTGAGGCCTACGAATCGGCAGGCATCAGCGCTGAAATTGAAGTATATTCTGGCGCCCTACACGGCTGGTGTGCGATTGACTCACAAGTTTATCATTTGGAACAAGCCGAAAAGGCTTGGGCTCGTTTATTAAACCTGTTCGCTTTGAATCTGGTTTGATTTGTCGTTAGTAGTTGTCAGAGATAACTTTTCTCAGACAGTCCATGCAAAAGCCCGGCGTGCCGGGCTTCTTTGATGAATTAAACTATTTAGTTTGATTTTGGAATATTTAACTTACTGGTCCAAAATATGTCAGCGTCACCAAAACTGCTGTCTTGGCGAGATGAAAACCACGCCATGGTCTCGCCACCCGGCGGCAGAGCCGGACACATGTCTGCGCCAGCGGTATTGATCTTGGGCCCAAGATTAAAAGCGGGCTTCCAGCCATTGGTCCCGATAGGGGCAGCACCGTAGATGTCCATGCTGCCAAAGCCTCCGGGACGATTGGAGGTGAAGTAAACCTGGCCGTCGACATCTTGAGTGAAGTGAAATTCTTCCGCCGCCGTATTGATATTGGGCCCCTGGTTCACCGCATCCCCCCAATCGCCTCTGCTGTTGGGTTTCACGCAGTAGATGTCTGAGCCGCCATAGCCTCCGGCGCGGCGCGAGGCAAAACATAGCGTTTCACCGTCTTGCAAGACAGCCGGGCAATGCTCATCTCCCTCGGTGGTGCTGACAGGATCGCCAATCAGCTCCGGTTTTGACCACTCCCCGTTTACCTTTCTGGTGACAAACAGATCATGGTTATTGCGAGGAGTGGTGGTGGCCAGTCGATCTGATCGGAAGTAGATCGTGTTGCCGTCCGCGGTAATCCAGGGCTCACGATCGTCACCAAGACGCAAGGGATCCAAGTCTGTGGCAGGTGGCTGATTAACGGGGATGCCCATATTAACGGGGGTATCCCAAGTGCCGGAATCTGAATTGAAATTCGCGATATACAGATCCTTGGGGTCTCCGTCAGCGATAGCCATATCCTGGCGGGCGCTGCAATAAACCATGGTACCGTCATCGGCAAAAGACAACTCGCCTTCGGCCCACATGGTGTTGATGGGAGCGCCAAAATTGTGGACAGCTAGCTCAATCCAGTTGGATTGTTGGGCGGTGGTGACACTGCTCAAAGCCGCCAGAGCAACAAGCGCAAAGGCGCGATAGGTCATCGTGATCCTCCTTTTCTCAATCTTTCAGAATAATCGGTTACGATACTGGCCCGCTCAGGATTTTGAAGCGGCGTGAAAAGTCCACCAGTGATCAGGGCGTCGAGCGTTTGGGTCAGGTGTTGGATTATATGGTCCTCCGCCAAAACTTTGCAGCTTCATTATCCTGGCGTTCCAGGCGGCGTCCATTCGAGAAGGCTCCTTCACTCTGTTGAGAAAAACGGGATAGGTGACCCCATTCAGCCGAATTACAGCAGATTTATTGGCATCAACACGTGCAGCCCAGTATTTTTGTTCACACACTGAGCAACTGAGGTAGAGCTCGCCCTCTGGCGTAGACATGCAGTTGAGATTAATGGAATGAGGGCGAATACCCGCATATATTTGAAGCTGACACAGAGGGACTTCGTTGGCAAAAGACCAATCATCAACCGGGCCGTCCGCGGCAGCACCGAATAGGAAGCCTCCCGGCGTTCGTTCGCAGGGGCAAGCCGCAGAATATATGAGAAAGCCAACAATTCCTGCGGCTAGGACACCAGCGAGTGAAGCACCGACCATCCATCTGCGATCAGTGCTGTTATGCTCAGCGGCACCTTCGGACATGATGCTCCTCCTTTCATAAGTTCGCTTTTGACTCTGTCCCGAGATTACCGTATTTAGGAGCAAATCGACACACCTTTGCAGCGCCGCATCGCTCTGAGTTGAGAATTGGCCTCAGACGCCGCCGGTTTCAAGTTCAAATAGTCGTCTGAGGATGCGCCGCCACTGGATATACTGCTCCGCCATTGTCCCACTGAGGCCGTGGACCTGCTCATTTAGTTTAAGGATAGCTGGGGCCAATTCCTGGTTGAACCCGGCAGCCAGCTCCTGAAATTCCTGCCGGTAGATCTTACTCCAGCGATAGCGATTGTAGCGCTGTGTGAACGTTAGATAGCCGCTGCTGCTGCTGAAGAAATCCTGGTTTAAAGGCTGCTCTTCACGACTGACGAGTTGCTCTTTCTGATCAAAGGAGTGTCGACGCCACATAATATAGGCTTGCACCATTTCGTCGTGCAGAGCGCCGTAATACTCATCAACTGTGTCGATGAACACATGATGCCTGACACGCATATCTTCAACTCGAGCCAGCATGGGGTCGTTGTCAGCGGGCAGACTGATTACTTCTAAAAGGCCTTTATCGTTTGTGGTGAGCATGTGTCCAAAGGATTCTGGCGACAGGTCGTTCGCGTAGACTAAGGTTGAAACATCGCGAATTGTCTGCAGATCGCTGGCCGAAAGATTGCTTCTGACGGTCACCAGGTCATTTCCAATTTTCTCGTAGAGGTCCTGATATGGCTCTTGATGTTCAGAAGGAACAAAGGGCCTTGACGGGGTAAATCGAATATCCTTAGGGTAATCTGACCGCACTGCTTCATCTCCATAGACAGCGCTTATCCAGTTGCGCCCTGAACTGTCTGCTGCATTAATTTGAACGGCTAGTTCTGTGCCGTTGGACCGGAGGATCCTTCCCTGAATCAGCAAATCGACCGATGGATCTGCTTCA
>DORE01000184.1 GCA_003514305.1 Gammaproteobacteria bacterium
TTCTCTCGAATTTTTCCTTTGCCACAGTAGCACCTCGTTGAAATTCAATTGCGATTAATTAAAACAGAAACTCTTGATTCGCCGCGTATTTAGCGGACGGTCCCGTCGATGATGCTCTCTGCGATGTTGGCAGGCACTTCAGCATATTTGAGAAATTCCATGGTATAGGTCGCTCGACCCTGAGTCGCGGAACGCAAATCAGTAGCGTAGCCAAACATCTCTGACAGAGGCACCTCGGCATTTATGATCTTGCCGGATAAGCTATCTTCCATACCGCCAACCATTCCCCGACGGCGATTCAAGTCGCCCATTACGTCACCCATATATTCTTCTGGGGTGACCACTTCAACCGCCATCATCGGTTCCAAGAGCGCCGGATCAGCCTCCAAAGCACCTTTTCGAAGCGCCAACGAACCAGCGATCTTGAACGCCATTTCACTGGAATCGACATCATGAAATGAACCGTCGAACAGTGTGACCTTCATGGCCAAAAACGGATACCCAGCAAGGCAACCGTTTTGCATCTGCTCCTGTACACCCTTGTCCACTGCAGGAATGTATTCCCGGGGAACAACGCCGCCTACGATGTCATTCACAAATTCGTATTCTGCATCCGGATCAACAGGCTCTAGCTTTAGGACCACATGGCCGTACTGGCCTCTTCCTCCGGACTGTTTGACGTGTTTGCCCTCCACCTCGACCGCTTTGCGAATTGTTTCGCGATAGGCAACCTGTGGTTTTCCAATATTCGCCTCAACTGAAAATTCTCGGCGCATTCGATCAACCAGAACATCGAGGTGTAACTCACCCATACCAGATATGATGGTTTGGCCTGATTCCTCATCTGACTCAACGCGAAACGAAGGGTCTTCCTGAGCGAGCTTGCCCAACGCAATACTCATTTTCTCCTGATCAGCCTGAGACTTGGGCTCAACCGCAACCGAAATAACAGGATCAGGAAAGTCCATTTTCTCAAGAGTGACAATACAATCAGGGGCGCATAGTGTTTCACCCGTTGTGACATCCTTTAATCCGATTGCAGCGGCGATGTCACCAGCCAAAACTTCTCTAACCTCTTCGCGGGAGTTTGAGTGCATCTGCACCATTCTGCCGACCCGCTCTTTTTTATGTTTCAGGGGGTTATAGACGGTGTCGCCACTTTTAAGTGTCCCGGAATACACCCGAAAGAAAGTCAGTGTCCCCACATAGGGATCTGTCGCTATTTTAAAAGCGAGTGAAGAAAAGGGCGCATCGTCATTTAC
Organism: Gammaproteobacteria bacterium; assembly: GCA_003514305.1. Classification (GTDB taxonomy): domain Bacteria; phylum Pseudomonadota; class Gammaproteobacteria; order Pseudomonadales; family Pseudohongiellaceae; genus UBA9145. The sequence continues at coordinate 1,263 of DORE01000184.1, forward strand.
TTCACAGGTAGTGGAAGAACCATCTTCCACTGTGCCCTCTATCGCTTTCACTTCCGCGGGTGAGGGCATATAGTCAATTACTGCATCCAGCACGGCCTGAACGCCCTTATTTTTAAAGGCAGAACCGCATAACACCGGCACAATTTCATTTGCGAGAGTAAGCTGACGAATTGCGGCCATAAGCTCTTCTTCATTGAGGTCGCCTTCTTCGAGGTACTTATCCATAAGCTTATCGCTTGCTTCCGCTGCAACTTCTAGCAAACGCTCGCGCCTTTCGGCACAAAGCTCTTTCATTTCTTCGGGAATTTCCATGTACTTAAATGTTGTTCCCTGATCGTCCTCATTCCAGAGGATCGATTTCATCTTAACCAGATCAACAACACCCTTGAATTCATCTTCGGCACCAATAGCAAGCTGCATCGGCACAGCATTCGCTGCAAGGCGGTCCTCCATCTGCTCAACCACTTTCAGAAAATCGGCGCCAGCCCGGTCCATTTTGTTCACGAAAACAATCCGAGGGACTTCGTACCGATTAGCCTGACGCCACACCGTTTCTGTTTGTGGCTGCACGCCCGATGAAGCACAGAGCACCACTACTGCGCCATCAAGGACGCGCAGAGAACGCTCAACTTCAATAGTAAAGTCGACGTGTCCTGGCGTATCAATGATATTAATGCGGTGCTCGTCGTACTGACTATCCATGCCGTTCCAGAAGCAGGTGGTGGCGGCTGAAGTTATAGTAATACCCCGTTCCTGCTCCTGCTCCATCCAATCCATAATAGCAGCGCCGTCATGGACTTCGCCTATTTTGTGGGAAATTCCAGTGTAGAAAAGCACGCGCTCTGTGGTAGTGGTCTTACCTGCATCGACGTGCGCGGCAATCCCTATATTACGATAGCGACTTAATGGGTGTTTACGGGCCACGGTGTTATCCTGGCGAGATAAGAAAGAACCGCATTAACGTTTAAAAGCGGAAGTGAGAAAACGCTCGATTCGCTTCGGCCATACGATGTACATCTTCACGCTTCTTGACTGCACTACCACGGCCCTCAGCCGCGTCAGTGATTTCACCAGCTAGACGCAAAACCATAGACTTTTCACCACGCGCGCGGGAATGCTCTACCAACCATCGCATTGCCAGCGCGTTGCGCCGCTCAGCTCTGACTTCGACGGGCACCTGATAGGTAGCTCCGCCCACTCGACGAGACTTTACTTCCACCATTGGGGCGATCGCTTCGAGCGCAGCTTCAAAAACTTCTAGCGGGGCAGAACCAGAGCGCTCCGAAACAATCTCCAGTGCGCCATAGACAATTTTTTCGGCGATAGACTTTTTGCCATCCACCATGACGTGATTCATGAATTTTGCTAGGACTTTTGATCCGAATTTCGGATCGGGCAAAACTTCTCGTTTTGCAACAACTCTTCTTCTGGGCATGATCTACCTCGATGTTTATTCAGGTTAACCCGGGACTCCAAAGCGCTTCTGTAAAAGCCGCAGACGCCCAGCCTTACTCATTCCCACCGCCTTTTTGTAGAGCCGCGATGGGATGCGCACTCCGTGCGCTTGTAAATTGCTCTTTTCAATTTGGTAAGCCTTCGCACGCAGAGCAAAAGCCATCCTTTAGTTAGCCCTTAGGACGCTTGGCTCCGTACTTGGATCGGCCCTGCTTTCGGTCTGCTACACCTGAAGTGTCGAGCGTGCCGCGCACCGTATGATAACGTACCCCTGGTAAGTCTTTGACGCGCCCGCCGCGAATAAGCACAACTGAGTGTTCCTGCAAGTTGTGGCCTTCGCCTCCAATGTAAGAAGTCACCTCATAGCCATTAACCAAACGAACACGACAAACTTTTCGCAACGCTGAATTTGGCTTTTTCGGGGTCGTAGTGTAGACCCTCGTGCAGACACCCCGTTTTTGTGGCGAGCTCTGCAAGGCAGGCACGTCACTTTTAGACACCTTGCTCTTACGGGGTTTGCGTACTAACTGATTAATTGTAGCCATCTTTGTCTTTAGGACCCTTATCTTGTGTCTTTATCAAAATCTCACGTGACGTATCGACGTATCAGGCGAACTCGTCGCTGTCGCATGTATGTGTTCTGCTGCCCGGCTGACATCAAAAAGAAGGCGAAGTCTAAAGACACGCCCAGCTAGAGTCAACTTTTACGCAGATCATAGCCTAGAAAAAGTCGCCCGAAACCCCAACCCCAACTTACGGCTTGTTATTCAGCTGCCGGCGCCGCGTCGGAGCCTGTCCCCTCTAAGCTTAAGGCCTCAGACAACGCCGCTTCTACATCGCTAGCACTGACCGTTTCGCTGTCTGCTTCTTCGAGCGCCTGCTTTCTCCGAGCCTCATGATATGCCATACCGGTTCCCGCAGGAATTAGGCGCCCGACCACAACATTCTCCTTCAAGCCTCGCAAGAAATCGCGTTTCCCGGTAACTGCTGCTTCGGTGAGAACACGCGTTGTCTCCTGAAAAGATGCCGCCGAAATGAATGATTCAGTCGCCAATGAAGCCTTGGTGATACCAAGCAGTTGGCGGTCATAGCGGGCTTCCTGCTTATCCTCAGACTTGAGCTGCTCGTTGATTTCAAGAATCTCGGTATAAGTAAGCTGTTCGCCTTTAATGAGGTTTGAGTCGCCTGAGTTTGTTATTTCAACCTTACGCAACATCTGGCGGACAATCACCTCAATGTGCTTGTCATTAATTCTTACACCTTGGAGTCGGTAAACATCTTGAACTTCATTGACAATGTATTGAGCCAACGCCTCGACACCCTTAAGACGGAGAATGTCATGTGGCGCAGGCGGACCCTCTGATACGACTTCGCCTTTCTCAATTGATTCACCTTCAAACACTGTCATCGTACGCCATTTTGGAATGAGCGTTTCGTAGTGGCTCGACCCATCGATGGGATTCACCCCGTCTGGCGGGGTAATAACCAGACGCCGCTTACCCTTGGTCTCTTTACCGAAGCTAACAGTGCCTGAGATTTCCGCGAGGATCGCCGGCTCCTTCGGTTTGCGCGCCTCAAATAGATCTGCAACTCTCGGCAGACCCCCGGTAATGTCGCGAGTCTTAGAGCCCTCTTGCGGTATACGTGCAATGAAATCACCAATATTCATATCGGCGCCGTCTTTCAGACTAATAATGGCATTAGCTGGCAGGAAGTAATGTGCTGGCACTGTTGTTCCAGGCAAACAAACTTCTTTACCTTTTTTATCGACGACCGTAACGGCTGGCCTCAGCTCTTTGGCCGAAGACGCACGCTCAGCAGGATCAATCACTGACGTACTGGTAAGCCCAGTGATCTCATCGGTTTGTTCGCGGACAGTAATTCCCTCCTCCATCGCTGCGAACTTTACTTTACCGGCCACTTCAGAAACGATCGGGTGCGTATGCGGATCCCAGGTTGCTACGATTTGACCAGCTTCAACATCTCGATTTTTACCAGCAGTGACCACAGCACCATAGGGCAGCTTGTAACGCTCACGCTCACGGCCATTAGTATCATTAACGATCAGTTCACCGGATCGCGAAACAACCACCAGCGCGCCTTTCACGTTTTCAACGGTCTTCATGTTGCTCAGATGAACCGTACCAGTATTTCTTACCTGTACGCTGTCTGAAGCAGTGGCTCTCGAAGCCGCGCCCCCGATATGAAAAGTCCGCATAGTGAGCTGTGTACCCGGCTCACCGATGGATTGCGCCGCAATTACGCCGACAGCTTCACCGACATTTGCCAAATGGCCACGAGCCAGATCGCGTCCATAGCATTGACTGCATATACCAAATCGCGTTTCACAAGTAATTGGAGACCGCACATGAACCTGATCGACACCATTGCTTTCAAGACGATCGACCATGCGCTCATTGATCAACGTACCTTTTTCGGCGATGACGTCACCGGACTCCTCATGGACAACATCCGCTGCCAAGACTCGACCGAGAACGCGGTCGCCAAGCGGCGCGATGATATCACCGCCTTCAATAATAGGCGCCATGGTAAGCCCTTCTTCGGTTCCGCAATCTTCCTCGGTAATTACCAGATCTTGAGAAATGTCCACCAAGCGCCGGGTCAGATAGCCCGAGTTCGCCGTCTTCAGTGCGGTGTCAGCAAGCCCCTTACGAGCTCCGTGGGTCGATGTAAAGTATTGAGATACATTCAGACCCTCGCGAAAGTTGGCTGTAATCGGCGTTTCGATAATCGAGCCGTCAGGCCGCGCCATTAGGCCGCGCATCCCTGCAAGCTGTCGAATCTGCGCCGGGGAGCCCCGAGCGCCGGAATCTGCGTATACATAAACCGAATTGAAAGACTCTTGGGCTTCTTCCTTGCCATCGCGATTGACAACCGTTTCGGTCGAGAGCCCTTCCATCATTGACTTGGCAACGATATCGTTCGCTCGCGACCAGATATCGATCACCTTGTTATATTTTTCACCCTGCGTTACCAGGCCCGAAGCAAACTGTGACTCGATCTCAGCGACCTCGGAGTTGGCTTGATCAATAATTTTGGCCTTTTCGTCAGGAATTTCGAAATCATTGACCCCTATAGAGGATCCGCTGCGAGTAGAATATTTATATCCGGTGTACATCAGCTGATCAGCAAAGATAACCGTTTCCTTTAGACCAACGTTTCGATAACAAGCGTTCAAAATCTGGGAGATCGGCTTCTTCGCCATTTTCTGATTAACCATCGAAAACGGAAGCCCTTCAGGCACAATGTTAAACAACAGAACACGGCCGACTGTCGTATCAACAATGGAAGTGGTGGTTTCTTTTTTACCTTCATCACTTACAATGCTTTCCGAAATGCGAACCTTGATACGCGCCTGCAGATGAGCGTTCTCAGACTCATAGGCCCTCTGAACTTCCTTTGGGTCAGCAAAGACCATGCCTTCGCCTTTTGCATTAACGCGCTCTCGGGTCATGTAATAAAGACCCAGAACAACATCTTGAGAGGGCACAATAATAGGCTCACCGTTAGCGGGGGCAAGTATGTTGTTGGTCGACATCATCAACGTTCGAGCCTCTAACTGCGCTTCCAGCGTCAGCGGCACATGAACCGCCATCTGGTCACCATCGAAATCAGCGTTGTAAGCAGCACAAACTAGCGGATGCAACTGAATTGCCTTGCCCTCAATAAGCACCGGCTCAAAGGCCTGGATACCCAACCTGTGAAGGGTTGGAGCGCGATTCAGTAACACGGGGTGCTCGCGGATAACCTCTGCCAAAATATCCCAGACTTCTGCAGTTTCGCGCTCGACCATTTTCTTGGCTGCCTTGATTGTCGTGGCCAGACCGCGACGTTCAAGTTTGCCAAAGATGAAAGGTTTAAAAAGCTCTAGCGCCATCTTTTTGGGCAACCCGCATTGGTGAAGCTTTAGTGTGGGGCCCACCACGATCACGGAACGACCAGAATAATCCACACGCTTACCCAGCAAGTTCTGACGGAAGCGCCCTTGTTTGCCTTTGATCATGTCAGCCAGAGACTTCAATGGTCGCTTGTTAGATCCAGTGATTGCCCTTCCACGACGACCGTTATCAAGCAAGGCATCAACGGCTTCCTGTAGCATCCGCTTTTCATTCCGCACGATGATGTCCGGTGCATTGAGATCCAATAACCGCTTGAGGCGGTTGTTCCTATTGATCACCCGGCGATATAGATCGTTCAGATCTGACGTTGCGAACCTGCCGCCGTCGAGTGGCACGAGGGGGCGTAAATCCGGAGGCAGCACAGGCAAAACGCTCATGACCATCCATTCCGGCTTGTTACCGGACTCGGAGAAGGCCTCTAGAAGCTTGAGACGCTTGGATAATTTCTTTAGTTTCGTTTCAGAATTTGTCTGCGGAATTTCTTCTCTAAGACGCGCCACTTCGCCTTCCACATCCATATCTTTCATCAGAGCCTGAACAGCTTCGGCGCCCATCTTGGCCTCGAACTCATCGCTGAACTCTTCCATCGCCTCGTAGTACTGCTCGTCATTAAGTAGCTGACCCTTCTCGAGAGTCGTCATGCCTGGATCTGTCACCACAAAGGACTCAAAATATAAAATACGCTCGATGTCTCGCAGCGTCATGTCCAGTAGCAAACCAATGCGCGATGGCAATGATTTCAGAAACCAAATATGGGCCACTGGGCTTGCCAGTTCGATGTGGCCCATGCGCTCACGTCGGACCTTCGACAGCGCCACTTCCACACCACACTTCTCACAGATCACGCCCCGATGCTTGAGCCGCTTGTACTTTCCACAGAGGCATTCGTAGTCTTTGACGGGGCCAAAAATCTTGGCGCAAAACAGACCGTCTCGCTCTGGCTTGAACGTTCGGTAGTTGATCGTCTCTGGCTTTTTTACCTCGCCAAAGGACCAAGATCGAATCATCTCCGGCGAAGCCAGACCGATGCGAATGGAATCAAACTCATCTGACTGTGACTGAGATTTCAGCAACCCTAAAAGGTCTTTCATTCTATTTCCTCCGCCCGTGCCCTTGCGAGACGCGGGCTTCACTAATCAAAAATTCATTATTTCTAGAACACATCCTAAGACTCTTCAATGTAAGTGATCGATATTACTCGCTGACATCTAGCTCCATATCGATACCTAGAGAGCGAATCTCCTTAACCAGCACATTGAATGATTCCGGCATAGCGGGCTCCATGCGATGATCGCCATCTACAATGTTTTTATACATCTTAGTGCGACCGGCGACGTCATCAGATTTGACCGTGAGCATTTCTTGTAACGTGTAAGCGGCACCGTAAGCTTCAAGCGCCCAAACTTCCATCTCACCAAAACGTTGACCGCCGAACTGGGCCTTACCGCCAAGTGGCTGCTGTGTTACCAGACTATACGACCCTGTGGAACGAGCATGCATTTTGTCATCAACAAGGTGGTTCAATTTCAACATGTACATGATGCCAACCGTAACAGGACGATCAAAAGCATCTCCTGTGCGGCCATCAAACAAGGTGACCTGTCCGCTCTCATCCATGCCTGCCAACGCCAGCATGTCCTTGATCTCAGTCTCTGCAGCGCCATCGAAAACCGGGGTTGCCATAGGCACGCCGGACCGTAAGTTCCCTGCAAGTTCGCCAAGCTCCTCTTCTGAAAATGACTTGATATCTTCGGTACGGTTGCCGATTTTGTTGTAAACGTCTGTTACCAACTTCTTCAGCTCCGTCGCTTTGGCTTGGGCATCCAGTAGCCTGCCGATTTTTTCGCCAAGCCCTTTTGACGCGGCCCCCAAATGGGTTTCAAGAACCTGCCCCACGTTCATACGGGACGGCACCCCGAGAGGATTAAGCACAATATCGACCGGCTCCCCGTTATCGTCGTAAGGCATGTCTTCCTCAGGCATTACCACCGAAATCACGCCTTTGTTACCATGACGGCCAGCCATTTTGTCTCCTGGCTG
>DORE01000171.1 GCA_003514305.1 Gammaproteobacteria bacterium
GCTAATTTCGCCACGCCGGATCACAATATTCCGACCACGAGTGAAGAAAGAAAGCAAGGATTGGAGGGGATCAAAGACCCAGTTTCCAAAATACAGGTATCAACACTCGACGATAATTGTGGCGAGTTCAATATATTTGAGCTCAAAATGAACGATTCGCGGCAAGGCATTGTTCATGTCGTTGGGCCAGAGCAGGGCGCGACGCTTCCCGGTATGACCATCGTTTGCGGAGACTCTCACACTTCTACTCACGGCGCCCTTGGTGCGCTTGCTCATGGTATTGGCACATCTGAAGTAGAGCATGTATTGGCAACTCAGTGCCTTATGCAAAAGAAAATGAAGAACATGCTTATCCGGATCGACGGGGAGCTACCGACAGGAGTTACTGCCAAAGATGTCGTATTGGCTATCATCGGGAAGATCGGCACCGCGGGTGGAACAGGTTATACGATTGAATTTGGAGGCGAAGCGGTCCGCAGTCTCAGTATTGAGGGGCGCATGACGATATGCAACATGGCGATCGAGGCCGGAGCGAGGGCGGGGTTGATCGCTGTAGACGATGTCACACTTGAGTATATTAAGGGAAGGCCGTTTGCTCCAAAGGGGGCGCTTTGGAAAGAGGCAGCGAAGGCCTGGAAAGAATTAGTCAGCGACGCAGACGCGCGCTTTGACTCGGTAATTGAACTGCAAGCCATTGACATTGAGCCTCAGGTGACCTGGGGCACATCGCCTGAAATGGTTGCGCCGGTCAGTGGTGCAATACCAAAACCAGAGAATGAGTTAGACGTGACCAAGCGAGGCAATATGGAGCAGGCCCTCAAATATATGGGGCTCTCCGGAGGGACAGCCATTGAGGACATCCAATTAGATTGTGTGTTCATTGGCTCTTGTACAAACTCTCGAATTGAAGATCTTCGGGAGGCAGCAAAAGTCGTTGCTGGCAAAAAAGTTTCAAAAAATGTAGAGATGGCGCTCGTTGTTCCAGGTTCTGGATTGGTTAAGCAGCAGGCGGAGAGTGAGGGTTTGGATAAGGTTTTTCTCGAAGCTGGATTGGAATGGCGAGAGCCTGGGTGCTCAATGTGCTTGGCTATGAATGCGGATCAACTGGGTGATGGTAAGCATTGTGCGTCGACATCGAACAGAAATTTTGAAGGGCGCCAGGGATTTGGGGGCCGAACTCATTTGGTTAGCCCGGCCATGGCGGCTGCGGCAGCGATTCATGGGCACTTTGTCGATGTTAGAAAACTTGCTTGAGACGTAAAATATGAAGAAATTTGTAGCCCAATCAGGACTCGTGATGCCTTTGGATAGAGCAAATGTTGATACTGACTTCATCATTCCAAAACAGTTTCTTAAGTCGATTAAGCGTTCAGGCTTCGGCGTAAATCTATTCGACGAGCATCGGTATCTTGATAAAGGCGAGCCGGATATGGACAACGACAAGCGACCGCTGAATCCTGATTTCGTGCTGAACCAAAATCGGTATCAGGGCTCATCGGTTTTACTGGCCAGAGATAATTTTGGGTGTGGTTCATCTAGAGAGCATGCTCCTTGGGCTCTAGATGACTATGGTTTTAGAGTGATCTTAGCGCCAAGTTACGCAGATATCTTTTTTAATAATTGCTTTAAGAATGGTATTTTGCCAATCGTTCTTCCGCGTAAAACTATCGACAAACTTTTTGAGGCCGTACTCGCAAACGAAGGGTACAGTCTTGAGGTGGATTTGGAAAAGCAACATATTCGTAGGCCTGACGGAGATAATATTACGTTCGAAGTTGACTCTTTCCGAAGGCGTTGTCTGCTAGAAGGCTTAGACGATATCGGAATAACGCTCGAAGATGCTGAACTTATTACAGCGTTCGAAACTCGATGGCGCGAGAAGTCCCCTTGGTATTTCGAGGAGTCGGGCGATGAGGCAACTCAAAAAAAATTGGCTCCTGCCGCCAAGAAGCCGAGTATTGAGATTTAAAACACATGCGGAAATATAATGTAGCGATCGTGGGGGCTACCGGTGCGGTTGGAGAGGCCCTGATAAGCATTCTTGAGGAGCGGGATTTTCCGGTAGAACAGTTATTCCCGTTGGCGAGTGAGCGCTCGGCCGGTTCGACCATCATGTATCGTAATAAGCCGCTCAAAGTGCAAAATCTTGCTGAATTCGATTTTTCTCTCGCCGAGATTGGCCTCTTTTCAGCTGGAGGGGGAGTGTCTGCTGAATTTGCCCCCAAGGCGGCTGAATGCGGTTGTATAGTGGTCGACAATACTTCTCATTTTAGATACAAAGCAGACATTCCTTTGGTCATTCCGGAAGTCAATCCCGAGAAGATCGCGGATTACCAAAACCACAACATTATTGCAAACCCAAATTGCTCTACAATACAAATGCTTGTGGCCCTGAAACCAATACACGATGCCGTTCGCATCAAACGCATAAGCGTAGCGACCTATCAGGCGGTTTCAGGTACTGGCAAAGAAGCCGTGGAAGAACTGGCAAAGCAGACAGCTGAATTGTTAAACGGTCGTGATGCGGAGTATTCAGTTTATCCACGCCAAATCGCTTTTAATGTCTTACCTCATATCGATCAGTTTATGGAAAACGGCTATACGAAAGAAGAAATGAAGATGCACTGGGAAACTCAAAAAATTTTCGACGACACGAATATCATGGTCAGCGCGACTTGTGTACGCGTGCCGGTGTTTTTTGGCCACTCTGAAGCAATCCAGATCGAAACAGAAGGTAAACTAAGCGTGAAGGAGACACAAACTCTGCTGGCATCAGCTACTGGCGTTAAACTTATCGATGGCCATTCGGATGGCGAGTATCCGACCGCTTTTCATGATTCTGCCGGTCAGGATGAGGTGTTCGTCGGGAGAATCAGAGAAGATCTTACTTTGCCTAATGGGCTTAATCTCTGGGTCGTTTCCGATAATGTGCGCAAAGGCGCAGCCTTGAATTCAATCCAGATTGCTGAAGAGTTGATAAATAGCTACTTATAATGAATACTTGCGGCCGCTTGTTGAGAGATTTTTGGCCTTGCAGGATCGAATTTAAACCCTCACTGAAGCGGTCTGGCGGCCAAACTTCCTCCATAGCTGATATTATCGGGGCATGGAAATAGACCGCCAAAGCCGGTGCCAATCTGCAATACTGGTCGTGGTCTTAATCCGACGCTTCCGGTTCGGTGCGTCGAAGGTGGAGGGAATGTTGCTCAGGCGAAACACTGTTTGGTTTATCGGCTTTTTGCTCAGCGCGGCGGCCTCTCATACATTTGGTCTCGAACTTGGCTCAGTTACTGTCGAGTCTTATCTTAATCAGCCACTCCGACTACGAATCGAGATCACCCAAGTGGGAGAAGTCCCTGTCGACGATGTGACTGTTCAAATGGCCTCGACGGATGACTTTGTGAGACTTGGGATTGAACGAACCGACGTTCTGTCGCGCTTGCGTTTTCAAACTCAAGGTTCGTCTACTGGCGCTTACGTTCTTCTGACCAGTAATGAAGCGATCACCGAGCCCTTTCTCACGTTTATTCTTGAAACCCGTTGGCCCAATGGTCGATCGTTGAGTGAGCATACTGCTGTGCTGGCTTTGCCTATTTATCGAGAAGAGACTGCCCAAGAAGATGCGGCTTTGCGTCAGCCTCTCAGTGGCATTCCTCGTGCGCTTGACCCCCGCGCTGATACTAGCTCGACTCTTACGAGTGGGGAATCAGACCAATCCAGTTCGCCAGATCGGGAAACACTCGAAATAAATCCAAGAGACACTCTGATAGGTATTGCGCGGCAGATACTTCCAGGTGAATCGGTTTCCCTACAGCAAACTATGATTGCGATTCAATCGCTCAATCCTGATGCGTTCGCGGAAGGAAATATCAATCGTTTGTTGTCCGGCCAAGTACTTCGGCTCCCCACTGAGCAAGAGATCAGAGCTATAAATGCGGCAAGCGCAATTTCTGAGGTTGGTCGTCAAAACCAAGAAGTCGTTGACGTTGAGCCTTTCGGTGTTTCCGTGCAAACCAGTTCAGGGCAGAGAAGTTCTGCCGGCCGACTAAGCGTTGTGGCTGCCGACTCTGATGACATTGATGGTTCTTCTGCGACTGCTTCGCTTGCCGCGCAGGAAAATGCAGAGCTTGATCGCCGAATTGCTGAGCTCGAAGCCGAATTGACATTGCGTCAGGAGGAAGCTGATCGGGCACGCATAGATAGAGAAATTCTTGAGCTTCGGCTTGCAGATCTAGATGCGCAAATTGAGGCAACGCAGGAGTTGATCCGTTTAAAGGATATTCAACTTGCTCAACTAAGAGAATCACTGGCATTGGCTAATGAGGCTGCTGGAGCAGCACGAGCAGAGCAAATTGCTCAGGGGGCGATGCGGTCTCCTGAGGCGCCACCATCAGAGACCCCGTCAGCATCCACTAGTTTGTTGTCTTTACTACTGAACAACCCCTTTTTTCTTTTCGGTGGTTTAGGATTTATAGTTTTGTCGTTGGTGTGGGTGATGCTTCGTCGAAACCGATCAGTCTCAATGACCGATTCTAGAATTTTGGAACCACTGGTAGAAGTTGAGGCTGATCAGATAATAAGTTCGAGGAGATCTATCTCAGACAGTCAGGGATCGGAGGAGTCTGGGTCGGCTGACAGAAATTCTGGGGATAATGGCTTTGAACAAAAGCAGACGGAAGATGAGCTGGACGAAATCGTTTTTACGGGCTCCGCCATAGCACGTTTGCCTCAAGACGATCAATCGGAAGAAACAGATCTAATGTTCTTGAATGAAGACAATACCGCCGCTTCTGACGGTGCCGATCCATTTATCGATGATTTAGGAATTGATTTAGACAATTTTGACTCCAGCATTTTTGAACTTGAAGGTAACCCAGATTCGGGTACCTCAAAACTAGGGAATGCTCAAGAAACGGTTGTTTCAAGTGATGAGCCCGGTTTGCCTATCGATTCTTCGGGCTCTGAGGGACGCACGGACGAGGAATCGGAGCGAGTCATTCCTAAAGGCACTGAAATAGGCTCCTTTCACCAAGATAGGGTCGCTAAACCCGATAAAGAACGGACCAGTGAAGGTGAAGAAGATTCGTCATATCCCGAAAACGATAACGATAACACTACTGTCCCTGAAGCCGGTCGCGAAACGGATATCAATGATTTGGATTTCTTCTCCGAAGAGGAAACAACCGGCTCGGAAATCTCTGATGACGAATTTGAGGAGTCTGCAGATGAAGTGTCCGTCTTGTCTCATGACGATGAAACGGCTACAAAGCTTGAATTGGCGTACGCTTATCAGAAGATGGGGGATGCCGACGGAGCAATAGAAATACTACAGGAAGTAGTTGTAGAGGGTAATGAAAGCCAGGCAGCAGAGGCCACCAAGCTTCTTGAGGCTTTGCAGAATACGCCTTGACTTGCAAACTCCTGTAACTTTTTTCACGAGATTAAGCCTACGTGGCCCCACCTAACGCTGCATCAAATCAACTAAGCCGAATCGCTCTGACCGTAGAATACGATGGGTCCGCCTTTTCCGGTTGGCAGAAGCAAAACACTCCTTCGCTGAATACCGTGCAGCAGGTCTTGGAAACCGCGCTGGCTAAAATCGCAGACCACTCGGTTTCTATTGTCTGCGCCGGCAGAACGGACGCGGGAGTCCATGCGACTGGTCAAATAGTGCATTTCGACTCGCGAAAAGCCAGGGATAAAAAAGCTTGGGTTCAAGGCGTTAACAGCCTGCTTCCAAAAGAAGTCCGGGTAATCTGTGCGAGTCCTGTTGAGTTAGCTTTTCATGCCAGATTTACAGCGATTTATCGTCGATATTGTTATCTGATTAGCAGTGCATCTGTCGCCAGCGGAATCTTCAACGGCAACATAACTTGCATCAAAAGGGTGCTGGATACTCAAGCAATGCATCGAGCAGCGCAGAGCCTTATAGGCGAACATGATTTTTCAGCATTTCGCGCGGCAGGTTGCCAATCTGTGAGCGCAAAACGGAATGTTTTTTCTGTTTCAGTGATCGATTGGTTTGGTATTACAGTGATAGATATTCGGGCAAATGCGTTTTTACAACATATGGTACGTAATATCGGTGGTTCACTTATCGACATCGGGGCAGGAAAGCAGGAAGAGTCTTGGATTGGTGAAGTGCTTGATTCAAAAGATAGAAAAAAGGCAGGCGTCACTGCGCCGCCTGATGGTCTGTACCTGGTTGAAGTAGGTTATCCGGAAAAGTCGTTGCTCGATAGTAGGCCGAGATTCCCGCTAATTCTCGCGGGCTACGAATAGTCGCGGCACTTTGAATTTGGTAGAATATCGGTTTTTATCTGTTGCTGAACTACTCGTGTCTCGTTTCTGGACAAAGGTCTGTGGAATAACCCGATCTAAAGATGCGCAAATCGCCGAAGCGTTCGGTGCTTGTGCGCTCGGAGTTATTTTTTATGAACCGAGCCCGCGTCATGTTTCACCGAGCTGTATCGGTGAAATTTTTGGCAACGTTTCCAATAAAACCGAGCGAATCGGTCTTTTTGTTAACCCATCTGCTGAGCTGGTGAATCGCGTACTAGACACTGGGGTCATCAACTACCTTCAGTTTCATGGGGAGGAAAATGAGGATTTTTGTGCGTCATTCCAGATTCCTTATATGAAGGCGCTGAGAGTAAAAGATGGAGGCACTGCGCTGAAGTCAGCGAGAGCCTACAGGAGCGCCGACCGCATTTTGCTGGATACTTACGTTGAGAATCTCAAGGGAGGTACCGGTAAAACCATGGATTGGACGCAGGCTGCGCTCGTGACAGCAGGCTGTGACAAACCTGTTGTTCTTGCGGGAGGTTTGGACGGCAACAATGTTGGAGAAGCGATCCGAATTGCTGCGCCAGCAGGTGTAGATGTTAGTTCCGGCGTGGAAGAGTCGCCCGGGATAAAAAATGTTAACAAATTGAAGTCATTTTTTGATGGAGTATATCGTGTCTGAAGCCCTCACTGGAGTTGAGCTAGATTCTGCAGGATTCAGCGGCCCGGATGCCAGCGGTCACTTTGGACCTTATGGCGGTGTGTTTGTTGGAGAAACATTGATTTCTGCGGTTGAAGAATTGGCTCTGGTTTATCA
>DORE01000066.1:0-2211 GCA_003514305.1 Gammaproteobacteria bacterium
CCATACAAAAGCTGAGCGTCTTCTCGTACAACAAAATGGGTATGCAGCCTCAGCTCATAACCAACTTCGGGCAGCTGATAGGCAGTGCTCATCGGAACAAGTACTTCATAGGTCAAGCCTCCGACTTCTATCAGGATAGCCGGTGAATTCTTCTCAACCAGTAGGCCTCTGATTTGGCCGATCATCGCTTCTAGCTCCGGTTTGTAGACTTAACAGACGGGACAATACGGCAGCCATCAGCGAAGTCGGCGGCGGCTAAAAGATTTCGCGCCAGCCATGTTGATCAAACTCTTTTTGGTATTGGAATGACAGATCGCTACGGCAAGCGCATCGGCCGCGTCTTCGGCGAGTGTATCACTGATTCCCAACAACGCCTTAACCATATGTTGGACCTGTCCTTTTTGAGCTGCTCCCGCCCCAACCACCGCCTGTTTTACCTGCCGAGCTGAATATTCTGACACCTCGAGGCGGAATCTAAGACATGCTGCCATCGCGGCACCCCTGGCCTGCCCAAGTTTGAGCGCAGAAGCAGCATTGCGGCCTACGAAAACCTCTTCAATAGCAACTTGCGACGGCTGATATCTCTCCAACACCTGTGAAAGCTCATCAAAGATCTTTTTGAGCCTTGAAGGCAACGCCCCCCCGCCGGTGCGGATACAACCGCAGTTTACAAAACATAGTCGATTGCCCTGCACATCGATCAGGCCATAGCCGGTTACGCGTGAGCCGGGATCAATACCTAGCACAAGGGGCATAGTCACGGCTCATCAAAAAAACTGACACATCATTCTAAAAGATCCCACTGCTTCTGTGGCGGACAAAAATCAGAGCTGATTGGCAATGTCATCCGAAATATTGGCATTGGAATAAACATTCTGTACATCATCCAGGTCCTCCAAATGGTCCACTAATTTCAGCAATTTTTCTGCCCCCTCGAGATCGAGCGCTACTTCTGTTGAGGCAATCATAGTCATTTCAGCGCTTGCAGGTCTAAAACCCGAGGCATTGAGAGCATCCTGAGTGGGGCCGAAGGTGTCGAGAGTAGTTCGCACTTCAATCGAGTCATCTTCATGACTGATCACATCGTGCGCGCCAGCCTCAAGAGCAAGCTCCATTATCGTCTCTTCATCTGTTTTGGCTGGAAAACTGATGATCCCAGCACGGTCAAATAAGTAGGCTACAGAACCGCTCGTACCAAGGCTCCCGCCAAACTTGCTAAATCCATGCCTAACTTCCGCAACAGTTCGGTTCCTATTGTCAGTCAGTGTCTCGCAGAGAATTGCAACCCCACCTGGACCATAGCCTTCATAAATAAGTTCTTCCAGATTTTCGTTATCTGCCGTGCCGGAACCACGAGCGATTGCCCGGTCGATCGTGTCGCGGGTCATGTTCGCACTGAGAGCCTTATCAACTATAGCGCGGAGCCGAGGGTTATCAGCCAGGTTGCCTCCGCCCATCTTAGCTGCAACTGTCAGTTCGCGTATTATTTTTGTGAACATCTTGCCCCGCTTGGCGTCCTGACCGGCCTTGCGGTGTTTGATGTTGGCCCATTTGCTGTGACCCGCCATGTCTAAAATCCCTCGTCGGTGCGGCCAGAACAGCCGATAGTTATTGAGCAGTCTCCGTCGAAGGTGTGGGCGATGTAGAGTTCAGTTGACCAACCTTCTCGCGTAGCCTGATGTTCAATTCTCGCAACTGAGTCGTAGACACGGTTCCGGGCGCGTCTGTGAGCGGACAAGCAGCAGTTTGAGTTTTTGGAAAGGCAATCACATCGCGAATCGAGGATGAATCTGTCATAAGCATAATAAGCCGATCAAAGCCGAAGGCAATGCCACCATGTGGCGGGCAACCATAGCTTAGAGCGTCCAAAAGAAAACCAAATTTTTCCC
This sequence comes from Gammaproteobacteria bacterium, assembly GCA_003514305.1. GTDB lineage: Bacteria > Pseudomonadota > Gammaproteobacteria > Pseudomonadales > Pseudohongiellaceae > UBA9145. The sequence continues at coordinate 1,890 of DORE01000066.1, forward strand.
TTGCTTCTGCCTCGCCTATACCCAGCACCTCGAAGACTGCTTCTTGCATCTGCGGGCGGTTGATACGGATAGACCCGCCTCCCAACTCGGTGCCATTAAGTACCATATCATAGGCCCTGGACAGAGCGGATGACGGACTTTCGCGCAATTCCTCTACTGGCACAGCAGGAGCAGTGAACGGATGATGCAGTGAAGTAAGCTTACCCTCGCCGTCTTCTTCGAACATCGGAAAATCAACTACCCACAGCGGGGCCCAGCGATCCGATATCAGACCGAGCTCTTCCGCCACGCGAACGCGTAACGCGCCCATCGCCTCGTTTAC
>DORE01000066.1:2598-4386 GCA_003514305.1 Gammaproteobacteria bacterium
TCCTGAGTAGCTTTTTCTCCAATGAATTTGATTATTGGGGATTGCAAGCCCTCGATCCCTGAAGCCGCATCATTCACTTTTATCCAGGCCAGCCCTTTGGCACCGAAGATGGCAACAAAATCGGTCAAATCGTCAATCGCTTTACGGGTCAATGCGGCACCGCCGGGCACCCGCAGCGCCACCACCCTGCTTTCCGCATCTGATGCGGGCCCACTGAAAACCTTGAATTCAACCTTCTGCATCAGCTCATCGATGTCTACGAGCTGCAAATCAATCCTCAAATCAGGCTTGTCAGATCCGTAAAGGCGCATCGCATCAGCGTGCGTCAATTTAGGAAACTCACCAAGATCAACTTGCAGATGCGCTTTAAAGATATGCCTGATCATACGCTCCATGATTGACATTATTTGAACCTCGTCCATAAAGGATGTCTCAATGTCAATCTGAGTGAATTCCGGCTGTCGATCAGCCCTCAGGTCTTCGTCGCGAAAACACCTAGCGATCTGATAATAACGATCCATACCAGATGTCATCAGAATTTGTTTAAACAGCTGTGGAGACTGTGGTAGGGCAAAAAATCGACCAGGATGAGTTCTACTCGGAACCAGGTAGTCCCTGGCACCCTCTGGCGTTGCCTTCGTCAAAAGCGGTGTTTCGATGTCCAGAAAGCCATTTTCATCCAAAAAATTGCGCACTGTATTAGCCACTTTCGAACGAAAACGCAGCTTTTGCATCATCTCAGGACGCCTGAGGTCAATATACCGATAGTGAAGCCGAACATCCTCGCCAACATCAGCGTGCTCATCGAGCTGCATCGGCGGCGTTTTTGCAGCATTGAGTATAGTCAACTCTTTGCCCAGCACCTCGATTGAGCCAGTTGGCATCTCATTATTTATTGTACCCGCAGGTCGACGGCGCACTATGCCACGCACTTGCAGAACAAACTCATTGCGCACTGTTTCAGCCGCGGCAAAGCTCTCGTGTGTATCAGGATCAAACACAATCTGAGCCATCCCTTCACGATCGCGCAGATCTAAAAAAATTACACCTCCATGATCCCGCCGACGATGCACCCACCCACAGAGGGTAATTTCTTGGTCAACATGTGATTCGTCGAGTTCTCCGCAGTAAAAGCTGCGCATAGTGTCTCCCTGAAAAAGGGCGCGGTATCCGCGCGATTAGTCTTTGCTGGTTGTGACTTTCGATTTGGCGCTGACGGCTGAGCTGCTTTTAGAAGGATTGCTCTTCTGAGAGGATTTGTCGACGGTGCTGTCTGACGTCTTTTCCCCAGGTCCAGTCTGGTCACTGCCGCTTGACGCGGGTTTACCACCGGAATCGGCGAGTTGTTTTTTATCACCCGTTTTGAAGTCAGTCTCATACCATCCGCCTCCTTTGAGACGAAAACTGGCAGCAGAAACAAGTTTGCACAAACGTGCTGCACTGCAAGCGGGACAGTCACGCAGTGGCGCATCACTAATTTTTTGCAATGCTTCTAATGAGTGGCCACAACTCTCGCATTGATATTCGTAAATCGGCATGTCGATGACTGCACTATCTTGGTGATCGGAGCCAAACCATGAGATGGCACGGGTTTTTCACAGCCGGACTCAAGACCTGTAGAAAACGAGGTCAGTATACCCCAACCGAAAAATAACCGTAATCTTTCGCATTAAGGAATTTCAGAACTCTGGAGTCAATTATGAAAGAGGAGACAGCATCAACAGTTGGAAGCATGCGCATTTTACCCTTGGAAGACCTTTCGAGCTTTCAGCTGACCAAAAAGCCTAT
>DORE01000215.1:0-145 GCA_003514305.1 Gammaproteobacteria bacterium
AAAAAGCAATGTCGACAGTCGCAATGTGATAACTTCATTCTTGAACTTAACGCCGATAAATCCGCGTACGCGCTGAGACATAGCGATAACCAAAACAAAGCGACGCCTACGCCCTATTTATTGGCGCCTTCTCGGCCAAAAAATA
>DORE01000215.1:548-1695 GCA_003514305.1 Gammaproteobacteria bacterium
CGTGCTGACAGACGTCAATCCGTTACTGGAGGTTTCATGAAATACAAGCTAGTCATCTTTGGAATGCTTTTATGGGTACAGCACACTCATGCAACATCGCTCGACTTTGATTTCCGTAGACTGGCAAGCGCCGAAAAGGTAAATATTTCCAATGAATACGGTGGGTTGGTGCTGCTCGTTGTAAATACGGCAAGTCGATGTGGCTATACTCCGCAATTTTCTGGCCTAGACGACCTCTATGAAGAGTTTAGAGAATCTGGCTTCACTATACTGGGCTTTCCTTCAAATGATTTCGCAGGCCAGGATCCAGGAGAAGAAATAGAAATCGCTGATGTCTGTTATGTAGATTACGGTGTGAAATTTCCCATGTTCGAGAAGACCCACGTTCGCGGGGCAAAAGCCAACCCTCTTTATCAAAGGCTCATCGTAGAGAGCGGGGTGAGTCCGGGCTGGAACTTCCATAAATACCTGATTGACAAGGATGGCACAGTCCTCCAGCAATTTCCGAGCCATGTAAGGCCTGAGTCACCCCTTCTTCGAAGCGCAATAAAAAGAGCACTTAACGATCGAGTCAACTAGAACGGGCCTACCGAGTAACCGTTTGTACTAGTGGCAACCATTTGATGAATATGCTTTGGCTATCCAATCCCAAACTCTATCTGGTTTGCCCGCCTTGCTATAGCTCTTACAACGCCCTCACAACTCATATTTGATCACGATCTAACGAGCGCAGCTTCGCAACTGAGTATCATTCCGCGCCAGCACATTATCAGGTAGCTTGCGATGGCATCGACTGATGCGGAAAAAGTGTCGTGGCGGGAATGTTTCCTATTGAGAATATATTGATTTTATATTATTCGTTATTTTCTTTATCGGTCGCCGCCTACTATCCTATTTTGACTGAAGAGACGAAACCATGAGACCTCAAGAAGCGCGAGACGAGCTCATTAGCTCAGAGGCCTGTCAGGCACCAACCGCCGACGTCGTGCCCTTGCGACAGCCAAAGCACCAATCAGATATTCATCAACCGAACGAAAACATGTCGGAGTTCGAATGGGCAAGAGTCACCAGTAAGACGTGGGACATGGAGCAGGGCTGAGGACAGCTATTCAAGTTCTCACCGCTATTGTTTCTACGAGATGGCAAC
>DORE01000215.1:2109-4547 GCA_003514305.1 Gammaproteobacteria bacterium
TCGGTCGCAGACCTACTGAAATGCGATCAAGGGCGACGCTCAATATCAACTCAAGAGGATCATCCATCTGATGAAGCCGGAATTCCAACTGTCTTTTGCTAAAGCACAAACGAAATTTTTCAGATTTCTCGCTGACAGATTTTTTGCAGAACGCTATGGCCATCGCGCGGTGGTGCTTGAAACCATTGCGGGCGTTCCTGGAATGGTCGCGGGCATGTGGATCCACCTTAAAAGCTTACGGCAAATGAAAACTGGTTACGGCCCCAAAATCCGTGAATTATTGGCAGAAGCAGAGAACGAAAGAATGCATCTGATGTTCTTTATAGAAATAGCTAAACCAAATCTGATCGAGCGGTGTCTAATTCTCGCTGCTCAGGCAATTTTCTGGAATTACTACTTTCTCCTCTACATTTGCTCGCCTCGAACCGCGCACCTGATGGTTCAGAACTTTGAAGAGGAGGCAGTAAAAAGCTATACCAACTATCTTGAGATGGTAAAGAACGGTGACATCGAAAACGTGCCAGCACCGACATTAGCCATAGATTATTATGACTTGCCGGCAAACGCTCGGCTGGCCGACCTTATCGTATGCGTGCGGGCTGATGAACAGCGCCACGCGCACGCAAATTCTCGATTTGCCGACGAAATGTCCTCAGACAAGCTTCCGGATAAATCGACCCAACTGATCCCACCGAGAGCAGCTCACACGGACGCAGAATCCCAACGTGATGCGGCGTAGCGATATCATTCAGCTCCACAGAACCTCAAAACAAAGGGATCTTCATAGTTGAGGGCCGAGCCGAGATTCACGGGCGCCACTAGTCCGCTTAAAGAACAGTGACAACATCCCTCCGATCGAGCCCGCGGTGAGTATTTCCCATGATCCCTCAATACAGGTAACCTTCCAAGGCGAAGTCGGCAGCATGGAACCTGCCTTTTTGAGCGCTTAAGCAAGCTTTCAGGCGCGCCTTACAAGCCTCAATCGATCGGCCACTTTGGAGCGCAAACCGTGTTTAAGTTTCCCCTTGGCTGACGCGGATGTCGGCTAAGTATAGTTAAAACTAAAGTAAGGAGAGACACAGTGCAGTTCGATGAAGTGGTCCTTGGGCGCCGCAGCATTAGAGGTTACAAAGATAAACCTGTGCCAAAAGCGTTGATTAAAGAGGTTTTAGCTCTGGCAATGCGTTCTCCTTCTTCAATGAATACGCAGCCATGGAACTTCACCGTGGTCTCGGGTGCGCCGCTGGATCTTATTCGCGCTGGAAATACCGAACGCAATCTCGCGGGAGTACCCCATTCTCGTGAGTTTCGTATCGGCAAACCCTTTGCCGGGCAGCATCGCGACCGTCAGGTTGGCGTTGCCAAACAATTATTTGCGGCGATGGACATTGCCCGGGAGGATGCAGAGAAACGGCAGGATTGGGTATTACGCGGATTCCGTCAGTTTGACGCTCCCGTTTGCGTGATTATTACCTATGACGCAGAACTCGCAGACAGCGACGATACGGCTTTTGACTGTGGAGCGGTGACCACGGCGTTGGTAAATGCCGCCTGGTCGCGAGGCCTTGGGGCCGTGATTAATAGTCAGGGCATCATGCAGTCGCCGGTTGTGCGAGAACATGCCAAGATTGCTGATCACCAAGTAATAATGAAAGCAGTCGCACTGGGATGGCCAGACGAGAGCTTCCCCGCCAATGCGGTGGTTTCCGAGCGTAAAAGCGTGGAGGAAGCGTGCTCCTTTTTGGGCTTTGACGACTGAGCAAGCTGTTATGGAATAACGTAGCCGAAACCCCATGACTAGCGCGTTAACTCGAACATTAGTGCTCAATGAGAATATCTAAGAGCCCCTGCTCCTTAAGCCATGCTAAAACTAGGATGCGCTCCTGCTCGCTTAACGGATCGTACGCATGGGTCCGCAGAATGCCTCTCGAGCGCTCTGGATACTCGCGAGCTAGATAGGTTGTCTTTTCACCGTAGGTCTCGATCTGAAAAATCTTGCGCCCCTCGGCAAGCGACTGCGCGTTAGCGCGAACGAACCTTATATATTCGCCTCGAGTGAGCGCAAGCATGTGTTGCGCAAATGGCGTGCTGTGTGGAAAAAGTGCCAACTCGCCTTTACCGTCCCAGCCATTTTCGCACTCAGTCGCCCATTCGAGGACCCGTGTGTAATCACTGAGGTCGGGAATCGGATCAGCGTTGGTATGAGCGCGCAAGCCGCCGAGTATTATGCTGTCGACCGCTGAGGGTCGATTGCCAAGCGCGTAACGCGTCGAGCTAAGCTGGGTTTCTAGGGCATCGAGCATGCCCAGATATTCACGTTCCGCCGCTTGTTGTTGAGCACGGTACTCGGTACCCGTGGCCCGACATGCGCGCGGCCCCCAGTGGTACATGGGATGCTCTTTTAACTCTTCAACAGTGAGCTGACGCCCTGCGCCCTG
>DORE01000258.1 GCA_003514305.1 Gammaproteobacteria bacterium
TAGCCCTTGTGTTTTTTGTTCAATCAAATAAACCAGAATAAAGCCGATCAGCGAAATAGCCAACCCTGCTGATAGGTATGTTTCCCCAAGCAAGATAGCCAACCAAGCAGTCAGGGCAAACACGTTGCTCAAAATCAGTAGCATACGACTGACATCAGACTCCTCTAGCTCATTTGCCTTACCCCATAAAGCCCCGCTCAGAAAACTCAGGATAATCGAGCTGTAGCTAAGGAACACGAAAGACGCTGACCATCCCCATAGAGAAACATTGGCATAAGCAGCCCATGCAGCAGAAAAAAAAGGCACTAAGCCGGCATAGCCCAATGACTTGGTGACAAGCGGATGTTTCATGCACTTCATAACAATCACTTATTACGCAGAAAAATCACTAGCAGTTTCTCAGTTAGGCCTGAATAAGTGACTGCAGTGTAACGATAAGCCATGCCGCAACCCTCCAATATTCTATACTGATGCTTACGTCTGACGCCCGGTGGCCAACTGAATCTTGAGCACCAACAGTTTAGCGATAGTGATACGCCGGCGTTAGATGTTGTCACCGAATTGAAGCAGGAGGCAAATCACGTCTGATTTAAATTGAGGAAAGTCTGCGTGTTCTTCGCGACAACAAAGCAGTTCGCTCAATCCCCTCAGCGGCAAGGTAAGGAGATACTGTATCGAACCTCATATGACATTGCGGATAATGGCTCTCCAAAGGTATTCGTCTCTGCTTTGTGCAAACATATGGAACAGAGGGTTCCGAACAATCGCAACCCGATAAATATCGGGTAAGCAAGCAAATTCAGCCTCTTACCCCTCCGGTCGCAATACACAAACAGTCCGCTGATGAAAATGGTTTTCTGCTGCCCCTCGCTCAAATTGATGGACGATTTATGGCAGGCAATTCGTCAAGAACGGCCGATGAAACAAAATGCGTCGTCCTCCACCGGGCAAATTTTTATCTGGACACCATTGAGTGACTGTAAACTGTCGCTGCTCAGCCGGGGCGGATAGGCCTTGTTGAGCAAAAACTGGCCGGCTGCCCAGTTTCCCTCGAGAAACTTCGGCAATTTTCAGGAATGGCTGAAATAAGATCCATTATTTCAATGGTTTAGAAAACCAAAAGAGCCAGTTTCAGTTTCTCCCGAAGTAGACAAATCTACTTGTTAGGATTACGCTAAGGATAATTCTAATAAAAAGCCTCCAATAACAAAGGTATTGCCATGAAGTTCTCTGCTTTTTCACTGTGCTCCCTTATTGCTCTGGGCCTTGCCGCAACGGCTGCGGCCCAAGATGCACCAACCTTCTATCAGGATGCCTTGCCAATCTTCATGAACAACTGTGCAGCCTGCCATCAGGACAATCCTCCTGACGTAGGAGGCATTAGTGCACCGATGTCCCTCATGGATTACGAACAAGCGAAGATATGGGCACCGCTGATCAAAAATGCAGTAGCAACAGGCTATATGCCACCTTGGGGCGCCCATGAACGTCATCGCGGAGAATTCAAAGGTGAGCGCTACATGGACAAAGCAGACAGAGATCTGCTGATCGCCTGGGCAAATAGTGGCGCGCTGGAGGGCGATCCGGAGGCAGCAAACGACGCGCTAAGTTCGACTAGCGTTGGCACAGCCATCCCCGAATCAGGCTGGTGGATCGGTGAGCCGGACCTCGTTGTCGGCTTCGAAAAGTCAGTATACGTTGGCGATGAGATAGAAGACTGGCAGCCAACAGTGCAGATGCCAGTCCCTGAGGGCGCCCACGAAAATCCGAAGTGGATTTCAATGGCTGAATTAGATCCCGGTGGCCCTTGGGTGCACCATATCGTCTCCAGTCATATGGGCGTCGGAGTCCCTGGCCGCGGACCGTTTACCTACCCAGAGGGGTGGGGCGTCCTGTTACCAGAAGACCCTTTCATTACCGTTAACATGCACTATCACAAGGATACTGGTGGAGGCACTGGAGTAATTGATGATACCCGAGCGGGTTTTAAGTTTTATGAAGACGGAGATGTCATTGACTATGTTGTAGAGACCAACCTCCTCCCTCATCGGGGTTGGACTATCCCCGCTGGCGACCCGAACTACGAAGTTACCAATACCCATGATGTTGAAGACGATATTTTCCTGCTCTCCATGGGGCCCCATATGCACTATCGCGGTAAGGCGATGCGCTATGAACTCGAATACCCGGATGGTGAACGTGAAGTGCTGCTATGGGTTCCCAAGTATGACTTTAACTGGCAGTTTCTCTACGAGTACGAGACGCCAAAGTTCATCCCGGCGGGCTCGACGCTGCACATGAGCTGGTGGTTTGACAACTCAGAGGGCAATCGCTGGAATCCAGACCCCGAGCAAGATGTGATCTATGGCCCGGAAACAACGGATGAAATGGCTAACGCTCGAATCTATTATGCTCCGACCACGCCCCGCGGCATCGTAGTCGGCCGTGACTTGCCTCCAGATGTTCTGAAACGAGCTCAAGAGGAAGAACAGCGCCGACGAGAGAGTGCGAGCCTACTTGTACAAAACGAGGATGATTTTTCTTGGCTAGAACAAGACAACCAGGACTAAGAAATTTTCGAAAGAGGATGTAGCTCACGCGACAGCCTTTTTCTCTTCTGAAACAGTCATGCGACCTCAGCAGCGCGACTCCATTTTCCGTCAACACGGGCTTCCTGTTTCATGGGCGTCAGCTGGCTAAAAATTGGCGTGCAGCAAACTGAGATGAGCAGGTCAGTAAGTAAACGTAAGCGAGCTGTTGCTGCAAGACCGAGCAGCCGGCGCTGATGTCACAATCAATTTGTACTTCATTGATATTCCAATTGGAAATAAGCCATTGATCAGAACTCTCTCAGTATCTGTTGTCTTCAAACTGCTCACATTCTTACTGAGTTTTTTACTAGTGGCGTGTAGCGACAGTCATCAGAAACTTCGCGTAAACACCAGCCGACCCAACATACTCTTGATCTTGGCAGATGATCTTGGCTTCAGCGACCTGGGTGTTTATGGTAGTGAAATTCCCACACCCAATATCGATTCGCTAGCTGAATCAGGCACTTTGCTCACGAATTTTTATGCTAACGCGACCTGCGCACCCTCACGTTCAATGCTTTTATCAGGCATGGACAGTCACTCTGTGGGATACGGAATAAACCCCTCTGCGGCTCGACGTTTGCCAATGCTAGCAGGGCAGCCCGGGTATAGCGGAAACTGGCCCGCACCCATCACTTCTTTTGTGAATCAATTTTCCAACTCCAACTACTACACGTTCATGGCCGGCAAATGGCATCAAGGGAGCGGGCCGAAGGCAAGCCCGCTTGCGCGTGGTTTCCAAAAGGCATTTTATTTGCTCGAAGGCGGTGCCAGCCACTTTTCTGATGCTGCCGGCCAAACTTCCGCCGCGCCACTTGCCACCTATTTTGAAAATGACCAGCCGATTAGCGCCCTGCCCTCCGAGTTCTACTCCTCGCGGTTCTACGTCAGCAAAATCATCGATTACCTCGAACAGCAAAAGCCAGATGATGACCGACCTTTTTTTGGCTATCTCGCCTTCACTGCGCCCCACTGGCCGCTCCAGGTCCCCGACGATTGGCTGAACCGCTTTGCAGGACAGTATGACGAAGGCTGGGAAGCCACCCGTAGCAGGAGAATTGAAGCAGCGAAACAAAAAGGCTTGATACCATTTAATACAATCATTCCACCCTTTCCTCAGGCTTTAGGAAGGTGGTCAGAACTTGATCTCGAACAGCAAGCCAGAGAAGCGCGTCGAATGGAATTGTATGCCTCCATGATTGCCTACATGGATCAGCAGGTCGGCCGGCTGATTGAACATTTAAAGGCTTCCAATCAGTATAAAAATACCCTTATCGTATTCCTCTCTGATAATGGACCGGAAGGAAACGATATTGAGCTTGGTCTGGCTGATAACCAAGATTGGTTACCGGCACGCTTTAACCAGTCTTTAGCCAATATGGGCCGGAGCAATTCCTATGTCACCTTCAGCAGAGGCTGGGCCCATGTGAGCGCGGGCGCGCTGAGCCAGTATAAGAGCTTCTTGGGCGAAGGAGGAGTCCGCGTGCCGGCAATCTTTAGCTATCCTGACCATATTGAAAGTAGCAGACAATTTCGATCGCTGATGTCCATGATGGACATCGCTCCCACTCTCATGGACTTCGGTAAGGTGACAGCCAACCAGCAATTCATCATGCAGGGTCAATCCGCAACGAGACAGTTACTGAACGAGGCAGACGTGCCCGTGCGCCCTCATTTGGCAATGGAAACTTATGGCAATAAGGCCGTTTGGAAGGAGAGTTTAAAGCTCTTGTGGGATTGGCAAGACCGGGGCTGGAACCTTTATGACCTTGCCACCGACCCGGGTGAAACCGCTGAACTAGGCGATCAGTATCCGAATGAGAAAGCAGAGATGATCGAGATTTTTGACAAGTTCGCTGCCGCGAATGGAGTCGTGGTCCTTCAAGACGAAGTCGGCTACGCACGATATGCTGACCAAATTGATTCCTACAGTGCTGCCCGTCGGTAAAGGCTTATCGCAATGTTGCGCAAGACAGAAGAGTAAGCAAACATGCTAGAGGTAAAAGGGCACCCTGTCCCACAAAGCCACTATATCAATGGTAATTGGATTGAGGGGCATGACAGCTATTCTGTATTTTCACCAATAGATGGCGCGGTACTTGGCGAAATGCCCGCTGGCACAAAGTCGAACGTCCAGGCGGCAGTTACGAGCGCAGCATCTGCTTTTCCCGCTTGGGCAGCTTTAGGTGCCGAAGGCAGACTGCCAATTCTGAAACGCTTTGCTGAGGAAATTGGCCAGCGTGCCGATGCCTTGTGCGAAGTCGAATCTGCCGATGCAGGCATCCTTCTATCACGACTACAGCACGGCATTATCCCCCGCTCGATGCTCAACATTACCTGGTTTGCAGAAGCCGCGATTACTCTGCAAGATCAGATCATCGAGACTCCGCAAGCAAAACATTTCGTGCGGCACGATCCTGCCGGAGTCTGCGCGATTATTACGCCCTGGAACGCCCCGCTGATGTTGACCACCTGGAAAATGGGGCCTGCCCTGGCCTCAGGTAACACCTGCATTATCAAACCACCGGAATGGGCACCCCTCTCCAGCGCGCTGTTAATGGAGGCTGCTGATGCAGCAGGGTTGCCACCAGGTGTACTCAATATGGTACATGGTGAAGGCCGCCCAACCGGGTCATATCTGATTTCAGACCCACAGCTTGCCAGAATTTCATTCACAGGATCTGTGTCGACAGCCCGAGAGATCGCAGTCGAGGCCGCGCGAAATTTGGTACCGTGCAGTCTCGAGTTGGGAGGCAAGTCTCCGTTTATTGTTCTCGAGGATGCCGACCTCGATCTTGCAGCACGAACTGGCGCCCTGATGTATCGGAACGCGACTCAAGTTTGCCTTGCTGGCACGCGCTTTCTGGTTCATGAAAAAATCCGCAGTGAATTCGGTGAAAGAATGGCCAAGTACGTTGCCTCTCTCAAGGTCGGTAATCCCCAACTCCCTGACACTGAGGTAGGCCCGTTGATCCATCCTCGCCAATTGGCAAAAGTCGAGGCCTTTACTCAGCGCGCTATCGAGGCAGGAGCCGAAGTGCTTTGGGGCGGCGAGCGTCATGAAGCAGGAGATCTGTATTTTCAGCCAACAATGCTCAGTAATGTCAGCCAGGATGCTGAAATTGTTCAGGAGGAAGTCTTTGGTCCCGTATTGGTGATGCAAACATTCGCTTCAAATGAGGAAGCCATCGCGCTGGCAAATGACACTGTCTACGGTCTTGGTGGTGTCTGCTTTGGCGAAGAAACCCACGCACAAGCGCTTTCGAATCAGATAAACACGGGTTTCATCTGGATCAACTCATTCGGCATTCGTGACCTCGCAGCGCCGTTCGGCGGCTGCAAGCATTCGGGTATTGGTCGTGAAGGAGGCAAATGGAGTTTTGAATTCTTCTGCGATGTTAAAGACGTGATTGTCCCGAAAAGAACTTTTGTGCCGAGCTTTGCCCAACGCTAGGAGTATCAATCTTGTCGCAAGGAAAAATTGTTGGAGCCGCAATTGTTTCTCATCATCCCGGCTTGTTTCAAACGGAGGAGTTCCGCATCGAGGCCGGCGATGGCAGAGATTCGGACCTGGTTCCAGGATTTCTGCGATTGAGGGAAAGAATCGAAGCAAGTGGCGCCGAAACCATAGTTCTCTTTGATACCCATTGGTTTACCACAGGCTGTCATCTTGTGGATGCGGGGTCTCACTACGAAGGAGTTTTCATTTCTGATGAGATGCCCTGGTATCTCCATGGCCAGAATTATAGTTATGACGGCGATCGAACACTTGCACAAATCTGTGCCGAAGTCGCTTCAGAGCGTGCAGTTGTCGCCCGAGCGATTAATGAGCCGACTTTGCCGCGCCACTACGCAACCATCAACGTGGTTAATGCGATAATTCGCGGAGAGCGGGTTATGTCAGTGGGCTCGTGCCAGACGGCCGCGACTGAAGATTACCTCGAAATGGGGGCAGTTATCGGCGAAGCCATCAGGCGCAGTGGTCGGAAGGTCACGTTACTCGCATCAGGCGCCCTGAGTCACAAATTCCGAAACATAAATGCGGTGCCCCCTCATCCCAGAATCTATCATCCGGATAATGTCTCATCCGATTTCAACCGGGAAAGTGATTACCGCGCAATCACCTTGCTTACACAAGGCCGGCACAAGGAGATTCTAGATCGCTTTGACCAGGAATATCGACGGCTACCTTGGGAGGCCTGGGGTGCGCACTATCTTCAGATGATCGGCGCTCTAGGCGGCTCTGAATGCACCGCAAGAGGAATTGCCCTATCAGAATATGAGAATGCTCATGGTACCGGTAACATTCATATCTGGTTTGACGTATTACAGCAAACCCCCTTGAACTAGGAGTAATCGATGTCGGTATTGGACGGCCCACGCTTGGAAAAGCGCCTGATTAAATTGCAAGATACAGTCGTCTGGGCGACAGCTTTAAATTCAGACACTCTGCAGCTGGAAGATGGCACAGAAATACAAACCGAAGAGGTGGTTCATCTGGCGCCCTGCCAGCCAACTAAGATTATCTGCCCACATTTAACCTATCAATCACGGGGAATCGAATCCCGCAACAAACCACAACCTACGCTTGAGCCCACTTACTTTATGAAACCAATAACTGCTCTGAATCACCATAAAGGTGAAATTTTTAAGCCGGAAGACTGCAGGTATCTCAACTACGAGGGCGAGTTCGCAACGATCGTTGGCAAGGAAGCCAGAGACATTACACCTGAGGAAGCCTGGGACCATATTGCCGGCTTCGCCCCTGCACTAGATATGGGCATACATGACTTTCGCGATACGGATTCGGGCTCTATGCTCCGAGTCAAAGGAAGCGACGGTATGTGCCCAATCGGTCCGGGTATCGTCTCCGGAGTGGATCCGAGAGAGCAGACGCTTAGGACTTATCGTAATGGTAAATTAGTGCAAGAAGCCAGTATCGGAGAGGAATTGATCTGGGGTCCAGATTATATGATTGCGGACCTTGCCCGCCACATCACCTTGATGCCTGGAGATATTGTGCTAACAGGAACCCCTTGCCATTCGCGCTCGCTGGACGTCGGAGACACCATCGAAGTTGAAGTTACGGGAATGGGAAAACTTTGCTGCACCGTTGCCAACCGGCCAGGTCCAAGGGCAAGAGTGGGACACCAACCAACCAACAGCGACGAAGTCAGACGTGTGGCTCTTGGTAACGACGAAAGAGTGCCCGAACATTTCAAAGACAATTACCGGGATGCGAGCAGATCACTTCAAGAGAAGCAGCAATGAAGGTGGGAATTGTGGGCGCCGGGGCGATCGGACTCTGGCTGGCGGGTCGACTCGCTAATGCAGGCAACAACGTTTCAGTGCTGGCCCGAGGCAAAACACTTGAAGCTCTGACCAGTTCTGGGGTGACGGTCTTGTCCGGAGAGCAAAAGTTGAACGCCACCGTCTTTGCCAGCGACAACCCGGCAGATTTTGGCCACCAGGATCTCGTGGTATTTGCTGTAAAAGGGCAAGACTTGCCGAATGCTGCTGAGTCGGCTAAAGCCATGATCAGCCCTATTACCCTGCTGATGTCAGCTATGAACGGAGTGCCCTGGTGGTTTCTGAAGTCCGCTGAAGGCAAACTCGCCACCCAGCCATTACGCTCGGTCGACCCAGAAGGAAAGTGTGGAAGGAACCTCCCAACAGATCAGGTAATCGGAGGCGTAGTGCATGCCTCCTGTTCTGTTGAGCGTCCGGGTGTCGTGCGCCACGTAATGGGCAACAGTTTAATTATTGGAGCCGCTGGACAGCTTGAGGCGAAAAAAGTTGTACTAGTGCAAGCAGCGTTGACGAGGGCAGGATTTGAAGCAGGCATCGCTGACGATATACGTTACGAAATATGGTACAAGCTGTGGGGGAACATGACCATGAATCCGATTTCAGCTTTGACCGGAGCAACCTGTGACTTAATCCTCGATGACCCGGGTGCGAGAGCATTCGCTTCAGCAATCATGGATGAGGCCGCCGCTATTGGAGCAGCAATTGGCTGTCCGATTACTGAGTCACCTGACGATCGGCATGACGTTACCCGACGGCTCGGCGCCTTCAAAACATCGATGCTGCAGGATGCTGAAGCCGGGCGCCAGCTGGAAATAGGTGCCTTGTTGGAAGCGCCAAGAGAAATCGCACAGCTCGCCGGCATCGCGACCCCAGCGCTAGATGATTTACTCGGATTGATACGGGTCTTCAGTGTGGCACGCACCGCCGGGTCTTGCTTGCAGGCCTAACGAAATTGAGGAACGTTAATGCAGCCTGTCATATTTTGAAGTCGGCGAGCACTCTTTTGCCGCCGGAGATCAGCAGACTGACATCAGACGTCACTCCCAACAATCGAGCGCCAGCGCGCTCACAGCGACGTAAGAACGCCTGGTCACCAGAAAATACCCCGCTCGACATATCAGCGGACGCCGCCTCCTCAATGCCTCTGAGCACTAAATCCTGAACCGCCACGTCTGTCGAATTGCCCAGACTATCGAGCGAAGCTGCGATGTCGGCTGGTCCGAAGAACACTGCATCAATGCCTTTCACCGACAATATCTCTGAGAGATTGGACAAACCGGCTACTGTTTCAATTTGCACGATAGCCTTCACCTCCGCATTTGCCGAATTCAGATACTCACTATTAAGAGACCATCGCGAAGCCCGTGCCAGGCCGGCTCCCACTCCGCGGATTCCGGAAACCGGATAGCGCGTGGATCTGATAATAGCCTCCGCCTCTGCCGCATTCTCTACCATCGGAATGAGCAAATTGGCAACGCCAATGTCAAGGTAGCGCTTGATCAGTGAGGCATCATGATTCGGCAAGCGCACGACGGGAATGGCAGGATAGGCAGACACCGCTTGCAACTGTCCCAAAACGGAGGTCACGTCATTGGGCCCATGCTCAGCGTCGATCATGAGCCAGTCATAACCTGTTGCCGCAAGCGCTTCAGTCACAAGCGGCGAAGCAAGATTCAGCCAGGCACCAATGAGACTGGGTTGATTCGCCGCTGGAATCACAATCGCCTTGTTAAGAAGCGGATCAGCCATCAATCGAATCCAAGGCTTATCACGCCGAGCTCACCATAATTAGCGTAGAAGGTGTCCCCCGCTCTGACCGTTAAAGGACTTGTAAACGAGCCACTTAGTACCAACGCTCCGGCTTCCAAGCGCTCTCCATGAGCTGCAATCTTGTTAGCCAGCCAGGCAACTCCCTGGGCAGGGTGTCCTAAAACAGCCGCAGCCACACCAGAGTCCTCAATGACCTCGTTCCTGCTGAGCGTTGCACTAATCCTTGCCAGATCAAGAGAGTCCGGGCGAACCGGTCTGCCTCCAAGAATAACTGCAGCGTTAGCGGCATTGTCGGAGATCGTATCGAGAACCTTGCGCCGCTCCCCGGTGGCTGAGTCTTCTATTTCAATGCGAGCATCAATAAGCTCAAGAGCAGGGACAACCCATTCGGTCGAAGACAACACATCGGTGAGGCTGCAGTCGGGCCCCTCGAGAGGTGCGTTGATATAAAACGCCAGCTCCGTCTCCAGTCTCGGCACAATGTAGGCTGCGGAACTTAATCGTGCACCTGAGTGCACAATCATGTTGTCAAGGAGCTGCCCATAATCGGGCTCAGAAATACCCGCAGAACGCTGCATGGCGCGAGAGGTCAAGCCGATCTTCCATCCAACCGGCTTTTGCCCGGACGCAATTTTTAGCGAAACCCAAGCGCGCTGTATAGCATACGCATCAGCTACCCCCATACTTGGAAATTTCCGCGAAACATGACCAATCTGGACCTGATTTTGTTCCGCTTGATCTAGCTGCTGTGCAACAGCTAGCGCCTCTGCCTTTGAAATGGCCATAGTTTATTATCTGCGTTTTATGTCGCGTCATCGCGTAACCGTGAAGGAAACTTGCCCAAATCTCTTTACTAAAGCAAGCAGATAATGCGTAGCTTGACCCTGTTCAGCACGCAAATTAACATTATCGGAGGGGTCGGCAACGTTTTCGCGACAATAACAAGGGTACGAGTGCAATTCCATTCTCAACATTGAATAAACTCTATTTCAAGCAGGCTGTTGCCTCCCTCGGCCCAGGGTTACTCTATGCCGCAGTCGCCGTTGGCGTATCTCACCTGGTTCAGGCAACTCGGGCCGGTGCGGATTACGGCCTCGCGATGGCTGTGATCGTTGTCTTTGCCTGTCTGATGAAGTACCCAGGCCTGCGCTTTGGCGGTGAATATGCTGCTGCGACAGGCAAGAACCTCGTAGTCAATTACAGAGAGCGCGGCCTGCTTATTTTCAGCCTGTTCTCTGTAAGCCAGCTGTTCAGTATGGTTTTCATTATAGCAGCTGTCGCATTGTTCTCGTCTGGGCTACTCCAGGTCGCCCTGGGCTTCCAAGCTGGGCCGTTGATGAGCGTATTCCTGATGCTCACCATGGTGGCGGTACTGCTTATGAGCGGACATTACAAAGCCCTGGAAAGAGTCACTAAAATCATCGTTGTCGGTTTTACCGTATTGACCACCCTCTGTATGCTGTTAGTAGCCGATAGGCTGGTTTGGTCTTGGTCAGCATTCGCTTTTCCCACATTTGACGCACCCACCGTGCTTTTTATCGTTGCATTGGTTGGCTTCATGCCTTCTCCTACTGATGCGTCTATTCTGCAGTCCCTATGGACTGTGGCTCGCGCGGAGGATGATGGCCGTCGAGCGACAAAAGAGGAGTCCCGCTTCGATTTCAATGTCGGCTACATCACAAGTTGCGTGCTGGCTGTCTTTTTCCTTTTCTTGGGGACTGCCGTCTTACATAACAGCGGAGTGGAAATGCCGCCTGATAACGCTGGGTTTGCGAGGCGCCTTCTGGAGGTGTACACATCAATCATTGGAGAATGGAGCTACTACTTCATCGCCGTAACGGCGCTGTGCGTGATGCTGTCGACAGCCCTGACCGTTACCGATGGTATGACCCGCATGGCTCTGGCTATTGGCAGTGGGTCATTTCCGGGACCGCACTGGCAAACGAATATTTTTTACAATATTGTACTGATCGTTCTTTCTCTCTCAGCGTTGGCAGTCATTTGGATGCTGCTGCAGTCTTTTCCTGCGTTCATGGATATGACATCAGTTATTGTTTTCATCATCGGGCCATTCCTCGCGCTGCTCAATCATCAAGCAATCTACAGCGATGAAATCCCTGAGGAGAAACAACCGGGGCAGCTTATCCGCGTGTGGAGCCTCTTTAGCATTGTAAGTCTCTTTCTGCTGATGGCCATTTATCTCTATTACAGGCTCTTTGGATAATAAATATGTCCAAAGACTATAACCTTACAACCAGATCGCTCTTCTATGAGTCAGCACTGGAATAGTCTCTACGACATTCGCACTTCAACTAGGAACTTCAATATGCCCACATTCAAGGACCAAAGCCTTATCCGCCAAGATAACTTCATCGATGGCGCCTGGGTCAGCTCAACTCAGCCAATGTCCGTCAACAATCCGGCAACAGGAGAAGTCATCGCTGAGGTTGCAGATGGATCGAGCCAGGAAGCCAAAATGGCCGTCGAGGCAGCTCGCCGTAGCTTCGCCGACTGGAGCAGAGTGAGCGCAAATGAAAGAAGCTCACTCCTCCGATGCTGGCATGATCTAATCATTAAAAATGCCGATGATCTCGGAGCCCTGATGACTTGGGAGCAGGGAAAGCCGCTTGTTGAAAGCATCACTGAAATCAAATACGGCGCCGCATTCATCGAGTATTACGCAGAGGAGGCCAAGCGAATCTGTGGAGCGACCATCCCAACCAATGCAGCTGAACGCAGACTACAAACCTATAAGCAAGCCGTGGGTGTTGTGGGCGCGATCACGCCTTGGAATTTCCCCAATGCCATGATCACTCGCAAAGCTGCCCCGGCTCTGGCAGCCGGATGTACTATAGTTATAAAACCTGATCCCGCAACTCCACTATCGGCCCTTGCACTCTGCGAGCTAGCCCGTCGTGCCGGCCTCCCAGCAGGCGTCATCAATGTAGTGGTAGGTCGCGACAGTAAAGGGATTGGAGAGATCCTCACGCAGCACCCTGACGTTGCCAAGTTTACCTTCACCGGCTCCACCGCTGTAGGCAAGCTTTTAATGAAACAGTGCGCCAGCACAGTTAAAAAAGTCTCGCTCGAACTTGGCGGAAACGCCCCTTTCATTGTCTTCGAAGACGCAGATCTTGAGGAAGCAGTCAGCCATTGCATTGCCACAAAGTTTCGTAACTGCGGCCAGACATGCGTGTGCACTAATCGAATATATATACAAGAATCTGTCGCAGAATCATTTACTAATCGACTCCTAGAGGGAATGCAATCCCTTAATGTCGCTGATGGCTTCACAGCTGGAACCGATATTGGTCCGATGATAAATGAGCAGGCCGTCGCCAAGATGGAGAATCTGATCAGCGATGCGGTCGCGAAAGGGGCGGAGCTGATTTTGGGAGGCAACAGGCATGAGCAAGGAGAGTTGTTTTTTCAGCCTACTCTGCTGCGATCGGTGAACGATACGATGGATCTGGTGACCAAAGAAATCTTTGGCCCTGTCGCGGCCGTACAAACTTTTACGAGTGAAGATGAAGTCATCGAAAAAGCGAATTCGACGGACTACGGCCTGGCTGCTTATTTTTTCTCTCGGGACGTAGGGCGTGTAATGCGCGTTGCAGAAGCTCTGGAATACGGTATTGTTTGCTCAAATTCTGGCGTATTTTCAACAGAAGTTGCGCCGTTTGGGGGCTGGAAACAATCTGGTATAGGCTCTGAAGGCGGTAAAGAGGGTATCTTAGATTTTTTGGAAACAAAATTTCATTCTATGGGTGGGATCACCCGATAAACTGAAACCAACTCGAACAGCAACGCCAGGTTCCCACACAACGAAGCCTGAATGGGTTCAAAAGTAATAGCAATTGGCAATCCGGTCGTCTTCACTCTGCTGACACGAAGAATAGGATGCGACTATGATTAGTAGACGCTTTTTCGTAGGATTTGCGAAAACTTGAAGGATTACTGAGCAATAAAAACTCGCGCCGCGTATCCTGACATGTCAGCATCCACCCGATGGAATCTACAATGAAAATAAAACTTTCAGAATTACGCCAACTAAATTTCATAGAGAAAGTTATCCTGCACTGCCACGACCAAAGCCTCTATTTAGTCTCCGTGCAAATTGACAACGTAGAGCACTACGTCGCTGATGAGCAGGACAGGTTTCTCAAATCTTTTAATAAGCTCTCGTTGCAAGCAAAATTCAAAGACATGACCGTTGGCGAAATGGTGCTTCGACATCAGAGCCCGTATGACGAGATGATCGGTTTGTCTGAAGAGCGATCAGACAACACGTTAGAAGTTTTAATCGGGGGCGAGGCCTATGCGTTGCAGCGAGGTGACGCTGATAAACTCAATTGACGAAACGGGACGCTTCCCGAGCTTTACCAACATAAAATTTTTCTAATGAGACCATGCGCGGACAGAGTTACCGTTTATTTCTCTCGATTGACCGAAAATAAATCCAAATCTTAAGTCTTTGGCTTTCTTTCCACTCTATTTGATACCAACCACATAGCAAAGCCAACTATCATCATTCGGTGCTTCATCCACCGCCTGCCAATCAGCATCTTCGTCCTCATCGGCGATATCCCAGTATACTTTGCTAACCCTGAAGCCTGCTTGGGCCAGCATTTCGCGTACCTCAGGGATAGTCCAAAAGCGCCAGTGATATTCAAAAGCCTTCTTGATCATGCTACCGTCAGCAAACTTAAAGTGGATATAAAATGAGCAATCGGCAGAGACAGGATTGAAGTAGGCCTGCTCCCAGTGGTACTTAAAGCCATCCTTACCTTTGATTATCGTGCGCTTATCGGTCACATCAGAGGCATAGCATTCTTTGCCTCCCATCATATCCATGACCATAACGCCTTTCTCTCCCAAGTTTTCAAAAGCCAGCTTGAAATAGTTCACTACCTCTTGTCGAGTCTTGAGACACCAGAACGAGAAATTCTGGGCAGCCAGCACGTCGACATGGGGAGCGGTTCTTGAGCGAGCGTCCTGTTCAAGGACTTCGACCCGCTCAGCCACTTTGGTTTTGAGTTTACCTAGATTATTTTCAATACCCCAAGCGAGCGTTTCAGGGCAGATATCGAGCCCGACCGCCTGACGATTCTTGTCTGACTTTGCCCACTCACACGACACCGCGAAGGTGCCGCAGAAATCCTCTCTTAGCGTCAATGGCTTGATGTTATAGGCTTCTCGATACACCTGGTCGAAAACACGAACCTCGTGGTCTGGTTCCTGCACTGAACGCTGGTAACAGACGAATTTATCTGCCTGTTCCGCTTGGCAGGGCTGTTCACTATTTTTCAGTTTTTTTCCGCGTTTAATCTCGGTCATGGCTTCCTTCTCATGCTGTAGGGCAGCGATAAGCTAGCGAATTCAAGAGCAATTCGCAATGATGCTAAACCCTTGTGACTGGTTCACTCGAATCGACTAAGCGAACGGTCTATTGAACACGCTGCGTGGCTCCGAAAAGCGAAAGAACCTTTGTCCATCGAGAAAAATAATCAAAAGGACTATGCTATTGCTTCATCCCAGCGCTTCACACGAACCTTGACTGTTTCGATATCATGTTTGCATACCCCGGCCTTCGCGATCAGCTTATAATCACAAATATCGCAGCGTACGCATTCTTTAAAATCGATAGTCGGGCCTCTGATCGCTCCGGTCGGACAAGCTTGCTCACACACTTTACAGACATTACACTGCTGAACCCGTTTGATTCTAAACGGAGACACCAGCGAAACGACTCCCAAGGAAGCACCGAGCGGACAGGCATAGCGGCAATAGAAGCGTGGTATAAATACTGCTCCAACTAGAAAACCTGCGGCAATAATCCATAGCACTATTGAACGCGAAAAATAGAACACGGTACCAAATGGCTCAAAGTACTGGAACAGGCTCAGATCTGAATAGATAAGTGCCATCATAATCAGAAAAGCCAGGATGGCGTACTTTATATAAATGGCCAGATCATGGGTGGCCGGTGACACATGATAGCGAAACTGCTTAGGGACGATACGCGTAATGAAATCCTGCAGCGCACCAAAGGGACAAAGCGAAGAACAGAAAATTCTTCCCCACAATAGAGCCGTTACCACGGTGAACACAATTACTATCAACAGAGGCAGATCATTCAGAAACAAAGAAGGACCTAACTTGATGCCATTCGTGATGTGGGAAACTGAAACAAAGCCGCCATCCATCCAGCCCAGGTAAAAAAGCGTCAGCGTCAACGCTAGCCAACGAAGCATTTCCTTCTTCATTACAAATGCCGTAAAAACCAGGACGCAAATAAATAGCACAGTCAACACCTCTGACATTCGAGTGCTGTCAAGCATTTCTCTCCAAACGCTTTCTTCCGGATACTGAAACTTCGCGACGCTGCCCTTTTTAGGTGAAACCAATTCGGGCGTAATGGGCCCTCCTCCCGAGAGTGCCAACGCGAGTTCAGGCACTTTATATTCCGTCTCATGTATACCACCAAATTCCCCGACCACTCCTTCAGTACTGTAAAGAATTGAAAATGGCAGAGCCAGATCTAGCTCCGGCATGAGCGAAATGGCTCCAGCAAAGCGCGTGCGATCCTTGATTTTCCCGGCATCTGCACTCCCTGCATAGACGAACCGACGTCTCTCAACAGGATAAATCTCGTCCCCCTGCTTTATAGCCATTCGCTCCTGTCTGAATGGCTGTGAAGAATTACCATCAATGCCTACTAGCAGCATCTTACCCTCGCTAGACCGATTGCTGGCGTCACGATCCGCACGGGAATAGTCATCTGTACCTACCATTAGCTCCCCCAGTCCATCATGCCCAATGAATGCGAGGGACAAATAAAGCTCTGTGAGGTCTGGCTGTATCACTAGCATTTCTTTGACCAAACCACTTTCAATCATGTCATCCCAACTTTGTGCCTTGTAAGCACGTAACGCGGCTGATTCGCCGCTGGTGGATGCCACGTAGTCGGAATTGGGGAGGTAGCTTCTTGCCATTTTGCGGGCTGCATCCCTGATCCCACGCGCTACTGCCCAGCTAGTAATAGTCGCGCGAGAGATTCCGTCTATATCTCTACCTACCCTAAAGTCTTCCATTATATTTTTGCGGAAAAACTGCTGAGGAAAATATTCACTATTAATGAAATCTCCACGGATACTTTTATAAGACTCGATATAGTGCAGCACCTTGACACCAGTCAGCGTTCCTTGAAGATCTACTCCGACGAGAGCGTCAATAGGTGCACTGTAACCAACCTCTTCAGGAGGATAATCCGAAGTTTCGAAGAGATAACCAATCAATTTTGAGTCTTCGCTCTCGGCATCAACTTTGTAACCCCGGTAGACAGGAGGATCGCCTCCTTTCAATGAGAAAAAGTCCGCTTCGCGCATGACTGTTTTTAGAACTTGATCGTTAACATCAATAGGCGCCTGCCCATGAGCGCTATACATCACGCAAAAAAGACAGAGCATAAGAAATAGCTCATGCGACTGAAGAATAGTTCTCAGAGATTGACCCAGATAACTGCGAAGCGCTTGCTTTATGTACAACATTATTATTCTTTGACGCGCACTTGTACACGTATCGTACACAATTTGACTATTCGGAGTAAATGTACAGAAGCACCCAAGCGATGACTGGGAAACTGCCCATCTTGATGAGGCTT